>JBCNVF010000010.1 GCA_039630355.1 Brevinematia bacterium | reverse complement strand
CCCGAATTTCTCGCAATTTCAATTATCTTCTTAACATCTTCAACCATTACTCACCCCAACTTGATCATTATTATAGTAATACCTTCAAAAGGATGTCAACTTACACTCCTAATACTAAGCAACCCAAAGATTCTAAAAACCTTCAAAAGTCCTCTGGCAGTGTGGTCCTTATTTTTTGCAAAACTCTGGAAGAGGAGAGTTTCTTATTTCTCACCTTATTAAAGTAATTCAAGCAGAACAATACCTCACCAAGCATTGACTCTCTAGACTCTGAAGTATTTATTATCCAAAGTAAAAAACCAATTTGATTCTTTACATCAGGTTCAACTCCTACATCCAAAAGCAATTCCTTTAGTTTCCTCTCTACTCCTAAAATATTACCATCAGCGAACAACTCCAAAATACTACTCAGATAGCTTCTAGTTCCATACTGACTTATATACACCAAACACCTCCTAGCTTCGTTAAAATTACCTACATTCAAGAAAGCTAAAAAAACATATTTAGCATTTTTTGGAGAGACCCCATAACTACTAGCTTCTCTTATCCCCTCATCTATGTAGCCAAACCTTATTAAAAACTCTATGCGCAAAGGAATAAACATAGGATGGTCCAAAGAGAGGATTCTCAGACACTCTTCATCATCTAGTTCTCCCAAAGCTCTGCCTACCATCAACAGATCTTCTTTGTCAAACTCAACCTTATCCCTTAGATAATAGTATACCTCCCTTATTTCAGAAAACATTGAAAAACCATACAACCTCTGTATAAGCTCCGAGAAAATAAATACATTTGTAATCTTACCAGCTTTCACTAAATCAATCACTAACTCCGGAGAATTGTTTAGAAAACACAGCCTAGAAAAATTTTTCAATACCAACTCACTTACCTCCTCACGAGCAATCAGATACTTAGATATACTCACTAGCACCTTTACTCCAGAAAACACAGAAAGATACGAATACTTCTCAAAATTGGTAGAATCAAGCGATATATATATATCTTCTAAAACATCTCTTCCCAGAGGATAACCAACCTTAATTTTCTCTATCCTAACTTCGTAAACATTTGTTCTCTTTAAAATCTCGTCCAAGATACTATACAGTTCCGAATACTTTGCCTTGAAAATAAACTCATTAACCAAACTCTGCAGAGATATTCTATTCTGCAAATACAAAGTAACATAGTCTATGTCTGAGAAAGAAAAAGGGCAGAGAAAGGCAAAAAAGATAGCAACAAAACAAACAAGCAGAACTACTATTTTCACATCAGCAATGGTTTTCACACCAGAAATTATAGAACCACCAAAATAGAGAAATCAAAAATTTCTGTCAATAGTGGTAGCTTAATAGCACGAAAAAGCTCTAAATTACCTATAGAGCAATTTAACTACTCCACATCTATCACATCAAACCCCGTATAACTTCTAAGAACTTCTGGAATCAACACTCTACCGTCCTTTTGCTGGTAGTTTTCAAGGATTGCTATTATAGTTCTACCAACTGCAAGTCCGGAGCCGTTTAAAGTGTGGACATACTCTAGTTTCTTTGTTTCCTTTCTTCTAAACCTTATATTACCTCTTCTTGCTTGGAAATCAAGGCAATTTGAAACCGAAGATATCTCTTTGTAGGTTCCATAACTTGGCAAGTATACCTCAATATCATAGCATTTTGCTGACGAAAAACCCATATCTCCGGCCGAAAGCTTAACTATCCTATGTGGTAACTCTAAAGCCTTAAGCAAGTTTGAAGCATCCTCTACCATCTTTTGATGCTCTCTTTCCGAATCCTCAGGTTTAGTTAACTTTATAAGCTCAACCTTACTAAACTGGTGTTGCCTTAAGATACCCCTCGTATCCTTTCCATAAGCTCCAGCTTCTTTCCTAAAGCTAGGAGCAAAGCCCGTTATACACACCGGAAGCTCATCCTCCTCAAGAACTTGATCTCTAAAAATATTTATCAAGGGAACTTCAGCAGTTGGGTTTAGAAAAAGATCCTCCTCCTCTATCTTATACAAATCTTGCTTAAACTTTGGAAGCTGTCCCGTAGCTACAAGAGAATCCTCTCTAACTAGAAATGGTGCCCATATCTCCTTATAACCAGATCTGGAAGTATTAAAGTCCAAAAAAAAGTTTATTACCGCTCTCTCAAGTTTAGCACCCTTATTTTTCATTACTATAAACCCAGAACCAGCAATTCTGCTAGATGCCTCAAAGTCCATTATACCAAGTTTTACGCCAAGCTCCCAGTGTGGCAAAGGATCAAAGTCAAACTTTCTCGGCTCACCCCAGTAACCTACAACTTCATTACTCTTCTCATCCTCTCCCGCAGGAACATCATCCATTGGCAAATTAGGAACTAAAAGCAAATTCTCCCTTATACTCCTCTCAATTTCTTCTAAAGCAACCTCCTTCTGTTTTATTTCTTCAGATATTCTTGATATCTGATTCAACAGATCAGTTGTGTCCTGAGATCTACTTTTAAGCACTCCAATCTCTCTTGAAATTTGCTTCTCCTTGGCTCTAAGATTATCAACCTCAAACACTATCCTCTTCCTCTGCTCATAAAGTTCCACAAGCTTACCAATGTCTACTGAACAGTTTCTATACTTAAGTTTTTCCTTCACAAATTCAACATTAGCCACTATAAACTTAATATCAAGCATAGTCAATTCCCCCCTTAAGGAAAGATTTTAAACCACATCTAACAACTTAAGCAATTTAACTGGCAAATATATCCAAAAACCTCCAACCATAAATCCTCGGACATTACGCTAATTCCAAGCATTCTCACTTCTTAACTTGAAATAAAACGATTCCCTTTTTCATAACTTTCGTATGAAGAAAATAACTTTCTCGCTAAAAAAGTTAAGACTAACCATCTTTACCATTGCTACTACTTTAATAGTAGGAGGATTAATCTTAGTTTTACTTATGCTACTATTGCTGAATATTCTTACAGCTTACACAAAAGGATCCTCGTTACTGATAATTTACACCCAGAACTATTTTCTTTCAATCTATGACGATACCATATTCTCCGAAGAGAAAAACTACGAATTTAGAAGAAAAATTGAAGGCTTCTATGCTTTCTATGAACTCCTATTCTCCCGTGAAAGACCATACGGAGAAATAGAAAAACTCTGGTTAGACTTTGGAATGTCTAAAGGTGAAATACCTCTAGTAGTTTACGGAACTATAATTATGAGAGCCCTACCAATATTAAACGATGTCAAAGCAAGTGCTGAAAGACTAAAAGCAAAGATAGACCTAGCAAGAAAACGTAACATCTCAAAGGAAGATATTGACGAAATCGTAATCTATCTTGTGGATTTCCACAAGAGCTTCTATTCATCAATCAGATCTATCTTGATCCCAATCGCATTTATAATATTCCTATTGATCATCATCTTAGCAGGAATACTTTCTGCCAGCTTATTCAGAAACTTATCTTCACTTACGAAAGTAGTCAAAATAGTCTCAGACAACACATTAAAAGCCTTAAGAAGAGAAAGTTACGAAATCTTGGAAATAATTGATCCTAAAAGTGATTTTGCAGTGCTTCAGGAAGCAGTCAACTTAACTTCCGAAAAACTTCAGAATATTACCCTAAAAAAAGAAAGAATCTTAGATAAAATATCCGAGATAGTTTCTATGTTGCATGAAAAAGTAGAAACAGTAACCTCTTACATCCCTTATATGGAAAATCTAAAGGAGAATATATCCAATATAAGTTCAACTTTCTTCTCAAGTGCGTGGGATTCACTTAGTAGATCCTTTTCCCTAATGGATGCAGAGGTAAAGAAGATATATACAGGGTTTGATAAACTTAGAGCTTTGTCTTCGGAGATATTTGAACCAACATCAACAGTTTACGAGATTCTAGAAACAACTTCTTCTCAATACAAACTTGCTAAAGAAATAGCCTTCAATTACACCTCCGATATTTAAAAAGCATTACAGACAGCATTCTAACTTCTTTCAGAAAGTCAACCGAGAACGTAAGTTACGTTCTTTCAGAGCTCAAACGCATCTCCTCAATGCTAAGAACAATAGGTATAAATTCCAGTATAGAGTTCTCAAAACTCTCCTCATCTAGCGAGGCCTTGAGCGATATCGCCACAAGGATAGTCAATCTCTCAAGAGAAGTTAGCAGTGTATTTGGAGCAGTGAAATCAAGTATGGAAGGATTTGAAATAGAACTAAAGCAAAACATTGATAAAATGAAAGGATTTATTGAATCTTTCTCCGAGATTGGGAAAAACCTTGAGGAAATATCAGCAACCATAAATACTCTATCAGAGGAAAGAGTTAAAGCTGAATCTAATATAAATTCCGCATACAACACAATATCAGAAGTTCTCTCATCACTATCACACCTTGAGAGAGAAAATGAAAAACTCCTAGAGACATTCTACCAGTTTGAGAAAAACTTTGAAAGTGTTCTTGAGTTTGTCAATTCTTTTCATTCTATTTATGAAGGAATAGATACCTTCATAGAAGCTTACAAAGAAATAACCAAACTTCTGTCAGAGCTTAGCTTAGTGTCCGAGGAGCTAAAGAAGATATGAAAATACCTGTACTTGTAAAAAGTATAATTCTTCTCGGAAGGATAAATCTTTCCCTAGCAACTGTCATATCCCTTCTGATACTTATACTCTCTTCTTCAATAATACTCACCATCTTTGACTTCAACTCAGAAATCCCATCTATAATTCTAGTAATTCTAGTAATAATTCTTCTTCTATTTGCTTTGGTACTCCTTGAAGTAAGGCTGGTAAAATCCTTTACTTTTTCATGTGGTAGGTTAGAAACACTTTTGTTTTCCAAAAGGAGGTTCCTACTAGATTCCATCATGGAAGCCTATAACAAACAAAAATCCATCAATATAGAGGAGGAAAAAGACTTAAAAAGGAAACTAAAGGATAATTTAGTAATACAAATAAGATGGATAGCACTTCTTTCACTCTTCTTGATGTTTCTAACAATCCTACTGGCTACCGAAGGAAGCAATGGGATAAGAGAACTTTATAACTTCATAAACAGCGATATTGAAGTAAACTACAATAGATACATTTCATCTGATATTCCACTTCGGGTAGAAGTCAAACCTAACTTCAGAGGAGACTTTTTCGTGCATTCTGAGAGTATCACCAAACTGACTCCTACAGGCAAAGGATTTACAGCAGAAGTATTCACATCTTCCTCAAATGCTGTCTTATTGGCCCGCAAATACGGCATCCTCAAAAAAATAAAACTCCTCTCATTAAGATATTTAACGGAATTCTCGTTACTCAGTCAAAACGTTGAAGTATTTTTTGGATCACTAAAACTCTCTTCATATGAATATATTCCAACACTTGAACTAGTAAAAGGAAGCAAAGTATTTATTCACCTTGATTTTTCACAAGATGTATCAAACGTCAGTTTTTCAAGAAACTATGGTATCAAATGGACGAAAAAAGACAAAAGTAACAGTATAGTTATTTTTTTAGTTGCTAACACTCCAAAAAAGTTCAGTATAGAAGCTATGGATAACTTCGGCAGAAAACTAAGGATTGAAGAAATTGAGTTAAGGATAGTTACAAATGATATACCTTTGGTCAGCATAAAATATCCTGAAAAAGATCTCACTCTAGTTTCTAGATTTGTCTTAGAAGGTTACGGTGAAATTACAGATAACCACACCATAGTAGACTCTTGGCTAGACATTAGTGTAAGCAACTCCTTAACAGGTATTACCAAAAAAATACAATCTCTAAGAGGAGAGGGCAGAGGGATTGCATTTTCCTACAAAGAAGGCTTCAGTTTTACTCTAGACTCGTTTATAGCTGGATTTCTACCAGGTGACAATATAAAGATCACCGTGTACGCTAAGGATATCTACGGAGCTGTTGGAAACGCTTCAAGAAGTATATACCTTCCAACATTCTCAGAAATAACAAGAATGATGAACGAAGAAATAAATGAAAAGAAGAAAGATACATCCAGCTGGAAAGAAGAATTACTACAACTTAAGTATGATGTAACGAGGAATAAAGTTAGCTTCTCACAGCTTATTGACAAGTTACAAAGTCTAAGAAGCTTCATAACCAACATCAGTGAATTCTCAGAAAAGGCTAGAGAGATATATGAGCAGTTAGACAGAACCAAAAGTCTAATTGACGAATTTAAAAAACTAGAAGATATATCCACAAAGCTTGAAAATATTCTCAATGACAAAGAGTTTAGAAAGATTGTTGAAACTCTAATGAGAGAGAAAGACAACAACCAACACCAGGCATTAAGAAAAATTGACGAATTAACGAAAGCCATAACTGAGCTAGATATGGAGATAAATAGACTATCAGAACTTAGAGATATAATAAGATCCATCTCCCAGACAAGAGAAATAGAAAGTTCACTCTACGAAGGTATTGACAGAAATGACATGGGAGAGTTCAATAGAAAAGTAGAGGAGTTTCTAAAAAGTGAAGAATTCCAGAAAATGAGCGGTGAGTTTAGGAGTAGCTTTCTAGAAAAAATTAGGCAGATTGACAAACTTCTAAAAGAGAATAAGAAAAACACTAAAGAGAATTTTTCTGAAATATTCAAGAATATTGACTTTGAAATTTTTAAGGAGGCGATGAGACAACTCTCGCAGATGCAGAAAAAACAAAGAGAAAAGTTTTGGGAGATATACTTTGGAGTTCTAAGCTCACAGATCTCCCTGACCAAGGCAAAGAAGGAAATAGATAAATTAGGGCTCAAGATTCCCAGAATAAACTTAGAACACATAAAAGATGAGTTTAAGATAGTTTCTGACTCTGTGAAGAACTTTAGATTGACTATGAGAGATTTTCTAGACAACTTCTCGTTAGAGCCCAGTTTGAGTGAAATTTTCTCCGAGATAGAATACAATGTTATGGAAATAGAAAAAGACTTCAACTTTTTCACAGATGCTGTTTCAAGCGGAGTGACTTACTACGTATCCCAAAACATAGCAAACATGATTGGTAGGACATCATCAGTTCTTTCAAAACTTCTTGAACTTTTAGAGAGTATGGATAAAAACATAAACATTTCTCCTTCAGGAGTAAGCTTGAGCGAAATTATGGAGATGTATAACCAAATACTCAAGATGATGAGTCAAGCGCTAGAGGAGAAAACAAGTGAGGAAATATTATCCAACCTAGAGAAACTCCTCGGCAAGGCTATACAGAAAGCTAGAGAACTTGAAGCTAAAAGTCCAGGTGACGGAATGGCTAGAGAAATAAGAGAGAGACTGGAAGAGATTCTAGACAAGATAAAGAAAGGTGAACTACTCTTAGCTAATACCAAAGCAAAAGAACTAGAGTTTAATATGCTTGAGTATCAGAGAGGAATGTTTGAGAAAGGAATTTCAGAAAAACGAGAAGCTGAGCGTCCAAAGGAGTATAAAGCCCCTAAAGTTGAGAATGTTATCAATGTGCAAAGGAAAGTCTACATCCGCGATCCATTCATACACAGTAAATATCTTGAAGTATTGAACAATTACAGGAAGATGATCTCTGAAAGAGAGATTAATCGGTAAGAGCTACCATTTACCTTCAATACTCCTCTCACAACTTCTTTCCTGACAAAACCTAAAAGCCAATCAACACACCCCACCCGACTTAGAAAGAGAATCGGCCAATCCAAAGAACCTAGAACAGGAGGATCTAGCTCACAGCTTAGCTTGTATAATACGAAAGAATCTCCAGCAACACTGATAAAACTTCTTGTCCCCTCTTTATAGACTCAATGAGTATCTTATTATGGATTCCTTTTACTGTTTTTATGTTGAGTATATGTTCAGGAGAAAGAGAAGAATAGTCCTGTAGAATAAATTTTAGGTACTTATTCAGCTGAGATAGCGAGTCATAACTTTTTACCACTATACTACCCGCTAAGTTGTTAGCAAGAGTGATTTTCTGCTGAAGAACTTTCCTAGAGCTTTCAACTTTAGCAACGCTAGGATCCTCAAAAAACCTACCTATGACCGAATAATACTCTCCTCCTCTGGTTGTATGTTTTAGGAAGACTGAGACATCTTTTTCTATCTCATCTATTGAAAGAATTATTGAAGAAAAAGTGCTTTTCAAGTATTTCTCTTTAAATATCCCGTTCACAGCTATATCGTTAACCGCCTCTCTGAATGTAGGCTTCCAGAAATAGTTTAAAAACGAATAGATAATCTGAAAAGCAGTAGGATAAGCAAAATGGTTTAGCTTGTAAAGAGATAGCTTATCACTATTCTCTTCAGTGTATATCGTTTCTAGTACTTCCTTAACTTCTTTTTCTGTCCTACCTATGAGATGGTAAAAAGTATTTGACTTTTCCTCTATTGTATCCTTTACCATCTTTGAAGCAAGGTTTTTGTTTTTCCTCACAACAACATCTTTGTAAACGTTTACTAAAGAGTACTCAGGCACTAAAAACACTGGAATATAGTCTGGATCATCCTTCAGAATGCAGACTATATCAACTATATTAAGCTTCTCAGTGATTTCGTATGCCTTGTTCAGAGTCTCAGGAGTTAAATTCTGAGAAATTTGAGAAAACTTCTTATATTCATAAGACTCCTTATCTATTATGCTTTCCAGATACTTTTTGAGAGCCATTATCACATCTATCATCATAGGGGTAATATCAATTTCGGAAATAATATTGCATAACTTTTCCATCTCCTCTGTCAGCCAGAAATCTGGAACTGCACTTAAAGAAATTTTACCCTTCTCGTCAATAAAATATCTCAGCAACTTTTTGAAATTGACTTGTTCTAGAAGGTCTTTAAAAACAAACAACCTAGAGTATATCTTATTTGCTCTTGTAAGTATAGTTGAATCTAAAGATGAAATGTTGTTTTCAACTTCAACTTCTATTCTCTCAAAAACCTTTTTCAGAGATTTATATTCAGAAATAACGCTTTTTACATCGCTAACCCCAAACAACGATCTAGTATTTGTCAAAAACTCAAACAAGTATTCTACGCAAGGTTTAAAATCACTGGGTGAGGTTGCATCCCAAACATTAGGATTGAATACAGTCATATTAAGCACTTCCGACACTGATTCAAGAGCTAAATACAGCTCATATAGGTATTTCCCAAACTGAGGATACAATACTCCCCTTCTAACATTCATTATAGGCGGTGAGATTTCAGCAACTCTATCTTTTATCATCCTCAACCTTTTCCTTTTGATGTATTCACCATAAGACATTACACCTAAAAGTGAGAAAATGAATATTAAAATTCTATCCCAAAAACTCAAGGTAACCATTTGACCTGAGGCACTAGGGATGGACTTCTGCTGATTATTTTGGACCACCTTAAGATCCTTGATAGACTCTTCCATTCTCTTCCTAAGTTGCTCTCTCTCCGACGGTGGCATTTTCCTTATTTCCCTCTCTAATTTTTCACTTCCAACCATAATTCTACACTCTCAACTCAATCACCTCTCCCAAACTTTTCTCTACCAATCCTCTTACAAAAGAAGAGGAGGGATAAACAGTAATTTTATCAATTTCACTCAAGTGGAAGAAATCAAACTCTACGATGATACCATCACTCTCAACAATTCTTATTTCCTCCAGGTCTGCAATGACATAGTAATACAAGTCAATGATATGTCTATTACTCTCCCCGTCAATAAATTCATTTATTCCGAGGAATTTTGCAGAAAATATTTTCCTAATATTAAGCTCTTCCTTGAGCTCTCTAGCCAAGGCATTTACTAGAGATTCCCCATACTCTACTCCTCCTCCTGGTAAGACATAATACTCCTTTCCCCCCTTACGATGCTTTACCAAAAGTAGTTTACCATCTCTGTTAAACATAACACCTTGAACTCTCAACCTTATCATATTCACTTCTACTCAAGACACTTTTACAATATTATGAAGCTTTAGGACACTTGGTTTAAACTTATTATCAGTAAAACCTAATTTGAGACTTCCCGGCGAGAAGTTTTATACTTTTAAGAGAAAAGAGCCGTTAGCTCAGGTGGTAGAGCACCGGCCTTTTAAGCCGGGTGTCGCTGGTTCGAGTCCAGCACGGCTCAAAAAGTAAGCCTTTACGGAAGAACGTCTTCTTCTCGTAACCCCATTCCCTTGATTATCCCATCATAGCTATCTAAAAAGCCAATCACCTCGTATATTCTTACGGGTAGCTTCTTACCTTTAACCCTTATAAGGTCCAATTCTCTCGCAAGTATTCTGTCCTTTACTCTCTCGTAAGTAGACTCACTTATAATTACCCTCGTATGAAAGAGTTTGTTTACCCCCTCCAGCCTTGAAGCAAGGTTCACGGTATCTCCCATTGCTGTATAATTTTTCTTCTTCGTTGACCCCATGTTACCTATAGTTGCTATTCCTGTGTTTATTCCTATACCTATATCTATCTGTCTATCAGTCGGCAGTGACGCATTTAGTTCCTTTAAAGCCTCCAACATTTCAAGACTAGCCTTACACGCCCTAAATGGATGTTCAGGATCATCAAGGGGAGCTCCCCAAAACGCCATTATCGCATCCCCTATATACTTGTCAACCGTGCCTCTATTGTCCATAATTATGTCTGTCATCCTTGAAAGATACCTATTTATCAGAGCTACTAACTCTTGTGGCGTTAATCCCTCAGATAGGGTAGTAAACCCTCTTATATCTGAAAAGAATATCGTAACCTCTCTGTCCTCACCACCCAGATTAAGTTTTTCCGGATTTCTAAGCAAAATGTTTACAACCTCTGGAGAAACATAACTATCAAGCATTCCTTTTATCTGCATTCTCTGAGCTCTTTCCTTTGCTATTACAAAAACTTGCCCCCCTATATAAGCAAGAACAGATGATAGGATAGGAGTCAGAATATCCGTCAGATAGGCATACTTCGTAATCGGATACTGGAGTATAATTGTCCCTTGCGAAAATAAAAAGTATGTTACAAACACAAACAAAACTAGAACTGCTATCTCCTGTACAAGAGCAAAAAGAGCACTCCTGTTAAGAATCAATATCAAGGTTGCTATCAAAGACAACAGAAGTGATACTACCGCTACTACTATATCAGATACAACCTTAACATACCCAGGGTAACCCTGAATAGTCGCCATTATTATATTGTTTACAGCATTTGCTAGATGTTCTATACCGTACATATTATCTGCTATGGGTGATTTCCAAATATCTCCATACCCATAAGTAAGCATACCCACCATCAATATCTTATCCTCAACATATTTGCCCAAACCTTTGATACGATGTAAATCCCAAAGAGATATAGTTCTTATCATGCCATTTCTTTCAGTCTTCTCACTTCTTGTCACATAGTTTATAAAAAACAAATTCTCACCATCAACAGGTATCTTCACATCTCCTACTCGGTAACTTCCATCAGGATACTTGATCTTCGCATTCTTTATCGTTATCTCTTTACCTAACTCAACAAAAACATTTGACACAGTAGTTTCGTAATAAGCACAAAGTATCACCAATACTATGCTAGGGTAATACTCTCCATTGTATTCAAGCACCATAGGAATAGCATTGTAAGTATCCGTATTTCCAAAGTACTTGACTAAGTTAGCATATCCTGCTCCCCAAGAATTCTGAACAACTTCCTCTAGAGGCAATACCCCCCTTGAAGGAATTCTTAGAAATTTTGCCTCACCCTTTATATTCTCCCTTGGTATAACAAACCTTCTCAGCAAAGCAATACGCCTAACATTTATATCCTCACTCAGTTTTAACCCCTCTTCCGTCCCTTCCTCACCCCTCTCAGTAGCAAAATAGAATATATAATCCACCAACGGTCTAAACCGTTTCTTTGCTTCCGCCAAAGAATTAAAGAAAACAGAATCCTCCTCCTTCACCGAATACTCCGAAAAAACAATATCAAAAAAGACAGAGTTTGGATAACGAGAATCCTTCTCGCTATACAGAGGTTTTAGAAAATACTCATCATAATACCTTCTTGGAAAAGGATACTTCCCAAGTCTTGATAAAGTCTTATCATCTATACCCACTATCACAATCTGATCTGATGTATACACTAACCCCTCAACTTCCCTCTTCTGCACCCCCTCCGCTATTACCGCCCTTTCTATCTCCTTCACACGAAAAAACCCGTTAACAAAAGCATCCCTAACCCTAGCTAAAAAAGTCTGAGTAAGGATATACGCAAACAAAAAGCTTAGAAGTGATATTGAGAAAAGTATAATTACATCCTTTAGTGATCTTTTCATAACTCTATAATAAATAAACATTCACAAACTTTCAATAACCGAGAATAACTAATAAAGTCCAAAATCTACAACTGCTCAACAAATTCCAAAATCCAACGATTAGGTATGATCTTTTACTTCTCGCAGTCCCTGTCGGGACTGGGTAAAATCGTTCTCTTGATAGAGGCTGAAACTTAATTTTAAGGTAAACTGTGGAAATCAGAATCTATTGTAAATTTCCCCGAAAGTTGAAATGTGTTTTTTATAACCTATACTATTATCTAAACTTCTATGCCTAAGACTGTGTTAATAACGGGTGGTAATATTGGTATAGGTAAGGCAACTTGCTTAGCATTTTCAAAAGCTGGGTATAACATCGTATTCTCCTATTACAAAGATGAAGAAGAAGCTAAGGAAACCGAAAAGGAATGTCTAAGCCTTGGAGCAAAAAACGTATTCAGCTATTACCTAAACCTTACAGAAGACAGCAGTATAAAGAAGTTCTCTGCAGAGGTTGTTAGCAGATTTAAGCAAATTGACATTCTCATCAACAACGCTGGTGTTCTCGCATGGAAAAGATTAGAGCAACAGTCATTTGAGGAAATCTCATTCCAAGTCAGGGTAAACTTAGAAGGACTAATAAAGTTAACAAAGATACTTTTACCTTATGTTAAGGAGATGATAATCAATGTTTCCAGTGGTGCTGGAAAAACAGGTTTTGCTGATCTTACCACCTACTGCGCAACTAAGTTCGGAGTAAGGGGGTTTACTCAAGCTCTAGCTAAAGAGGTTACAAACATAAAGGTTTTCGTAGTTAATCCAGACATGACTAGAACCAGAATGACAAATTTCGTTGGAAGACCCCCCGAAGAAGTTGCAGATGTTATATTCAGAGTTGCTGAAAACAAAATAAAAGTCTCCTCAGGAGAAGATGTAGATGTTTGGAAATATGTATGAAGATCTCAATAGTGTTTGTTAGAGCAGGAGGAGGACACTTATCAACCGCTAAAGCTCTCTCCGAAGAACTCAGATCACTTTACCCAGACGTAGAAATCACATTGTATGATGCTTTTAGTGAGAGCAATAGACTCATAAGAACAGTGATAGAGAAAGGCTACTCCACGGTTTCAAACTATCTTCCACACATATGGAGCGCAATCTACCTTTTCAGCAAACCCTCTGCGGTAGCAAAATTGGAAATAAGAACTGTATCCATGTTCATAAAGGAGAAACTAAGAAAATACATTCTACGTGAAAGACCAGAAAAAATAATCTCTGTCCACTTCTTCCTTACCAAACCCATCTATGAGATAATCAAAGAGGAAAAGTTAAACACAAAGCTCTTAACAATTGTCACCGACCCGTTTACCTGCCATCCCATATGGTTCTCCTGCCCTGAAGTTGACCTAGTTGCTTTCAGCGATCAAGTGAAATCTCTAGCAATCAAACACTCTGTAGCTCCTAACAAAATAACAGTATTACCAACAGTTGTCGGGGGGAAGTTTAATACCAAGCTTCCAGATGAGAAGATAAATGAACTAAAGAGAAATTTAGGATTTTCTCCTGATAAGCATGTTGTTCTAATTACCGGAGGTGGCGAAGGACTACAAAAGGGAGAAGTATTCCTAAGAGAACTTGCAAAAACTAATCTAGATATTGAACTAGCAATAGTCTGCGGAAGGAATCAAAAACTCAAGCAAAAAAGCGAAAAAATAGCAAAAGAATATCCCAATAAAAGAATAGCAGTCTACAGCTTCGTAGACTTTATATACGAGCTTATAAACATATCAAGCGTGGTTATAACAAAAGGAGGACCAGCAACAGTTATGGAAGTTCTATTGATAGGTAAACCACTTATAATAACCTCTTATCTATGGGAGCAAGAGAAAGGAAATGTTGAGTTTGTTTTACAAAACAAACTAGGCCTGTTTGAAACTAACCCAAAGAAAGTTGCACAAATAGTCAGTAAACTCATCTCAAACGAAGAAGAATTGAAAACCCTGAGTGAGAACATCAAAAAAGCAGAAATAAAAAACGGTGTAACGGAAGTAGCAAAGTTTATTCATGAGTTCTGAAAAATTTAAATTAAACTACAAGGCAAAGTTATTAAATCAATACTCAACGACATTTATTTTGTATTTTCCAACATCATCGTTTTTGTATTCATTTACCTTTATGTAGTACCATCCTGTAGAAGAAGGAGTGAAAGTTATAACGGAGTAAACTCCATTAGCATCATTATTGTAAGCCACTTGACTGTAATATGAATCATAAAGAGTAAGTTCCGTATCTGTAATCAAACCCCATTGGTACGTTTCTATCTTATAGGCTTTACTTCCCGTTAGGTAGACTTTTATAAAGTCAACATCCCCCTCAACGTGAAACGACCTTTCCTGTGAAAAAGCACCAACATTTATTTCTTTGGCACTAGCAAAACTATTATCTGGCTCGTAATCATCTTCCCCGATAGTACTCATAGCAACAGTATAAACTCCTTTCCTACTGCTACGTGAAGTTACCTTTATGTAATAGTTTCCACCATCTCCTATAAATTCTAGAACCTTATCTACATCCCCATAATCTATCTTCACCATACTATCCGCATCGTAAAGTTCTCCATAAAGTATGTCACCATCTGATGATGAAAACATCACAAAAGCTCTACCAGAAACATTGGAAACTATTATCCAGTCAACATCACCTTGAGAATGTAATGTTCTTGTTTGTGTTTCTCCAATGCTTATAGCTCTAGCTTGTGCTTGAGTATCGTCAGGCTCATAAAAATCAGGCGACCTTAGGTAATTACTCAAAACCGAAAGATAATTCCTCCACTTGCTTTCTATACCAAACCTTATGATAGAGAAATACAACTCCTCCGGATACCCCTGTCTTTCTACAACGTTGTGGAATATTGAAAGCCCAGAATAGTTTGTAAAATCTGGGAAGTAGAAAGTAAGATCGTTAGTCAAAAGTATTTTCTTGTAAACAATCAATGAATCTATTGCATCCAAAATCCCCTGAGTAAGTGTTTGTATATCAGAGTTTGTTATACTCTGCTTCACAGCCTTTACATAACCCTTAAGATCAATGTAACAATGTAAAGGTTGAAGGAAAGAACCTACTATTGAGTTACTGAATGCCACTTTGTTCAACAATAAGGCATTCTGGAAGTTAGTTATATAGTTAGTAATAGCATCAGCATAGTTATCTATAGCTAGTTTCACACCATCAACATTATCAAGCTTTAGAAGTGCTAGAGTAAACGACCTACCGCTGTTTGAAAAATACTGGTAAGCTGAATTACAGAACATTTTACCAACATCCTCAGCAGAAGAAGATGGATTAGTGATTATAAGCTCTAAAGCTTCAAATGACCAAAAATCCGCCGGAAATAGCTCCTCAGAGAAAAGAAGATAGCTTACAGAATCCTTAACTTCGTAAGCAAGTTCTATTCCCCCCATAAGGCATGCAAATGGATAAAACAAGTCAATTTTCTTACCTACTTTAGTAGCAAGATATTTTGTAACCTGCCCGATTTCGCTAAGCGAAAGAGAATCTCCTGCTATATCGTCAAATGCTATTCCAAGCCACCTTCCCTCTTCGTTAAGATCTACAAAACCGTTTCCATGGTTAAAGATTATGTAGATATAGTTAGTAGCCGGATAATTACCGATAACCCAATTTATAAATCCCTTGATATCTAGAACACTTCCTGAGTTTATCTCCGACTTCGGAACCACAAGATCACTTGAGATACTACCAGATCCCTTTATCCTATAGTATCCATCCTTGAACTTCGTTTCGTACCCATTCGTCTCATAGTTGTAAGAATCCATCAAAACTAGAATCTCTACTTTATTACCAAAATCCTTTGCTTTCAGGAATTTGAGAGTTTGTAGATAGTAGCTTACAAGATTGAAATTTGCCTCATACTCATAGTCTATGTCATTATCAATAGCCATGTGTATTAGTATAGTCCAAGATTTCGGCACATTAGAGATATTAGTGTTAGTATTAGTATTACCAGCTGGAGATACAGGCGAAAGCGTACAACCAACTACCAAAGTCACAAACACAATTAATACCATAAAAATCAGACGTATAACCATATATACCTCCTACAAACCACTATTGTCCCAAGGTTTTTGTAAACTGAAAAACTTTAACACACATCCACAATCTTTAATTCCATCATTGCTTATTCACAACTATAAAGGGAAAAGAATAACAAATTCCAATTTCCATTTTGGAATTTACTGACTCCAACCCCTAATTGACAACCAAGGTTTTCTCTTTTAGAATATCCCTAACAGCGCAGGGGGTGAAGTATGAGCATAACTAGCATAGAGCCTGATATCAAGTTCCTAAATGCTAGAGAGTATGTAAACTATATCTCTGAAAATTATCGTGACAAGAAGAGCTTAGGAATGCCTATATCCGAAGAGAATTTGGAAGAGTATATTTGGTATACCTACTCGGATATAGGTTACTACGCTAAAGCTATAAGCTACTATCTAACAAACACACTAAAACTGCGGAAAGGAGATAGGGTTGCGCTTATATCTGAAAACAGGCCTGAATGGGGACTGTGTGCACTTGGCACAGTATACAACGGCTTTGTTCTAGTTCCTATTGATATTAGAATGTCTCCAACAGAAATAAAAATGATACTGGAGCATTCCGAAAGCAACGTCATATTCATTTCTCAAAAGATGCTAAAGTATCTAGAAGATGAAGTTGATCTAAAGCAGTATAAAGTTATTGTTATAGACACACCACCAAAGGGTAAAAAGCAAATCTCTCTAGAAGAGATAGTGGAAAAGTATGGTGGTAAGGAACTTAAAAAGTATAACGACATATCACCTGATGATCTTTTTGAGATCGTTTACACTTCTGGTACAACTGGATTGTCAAAGGGAGTAATGCTCACCCATAGAAATATAATGTTTGAAGTTAGTGTAATGCCTCCTCTTGCAAAACTTTCTCCTAACGACAGACTTCTGTCAATACTTCCCTTAAACCACACTTACGAGTCAACCGCAGGCTTATACACCGCATTGTACGGAGGTTGTAGTATTGTCTATTCACCTTCTCTAAGTCCTAAAGTCGTATTGTCTCTGATTTCAAGACAAAAGATAAACAAAATGCTAGTAGTTCCTCTCTTCCTAGAAAAAATAACTGACGGCATAATCAAAAATATAGAGAAATCAAGCGTAGTTTTGAAAACTTTTGTCAAAACCTTACTAGGAATAGCAAGAGTTTCTAAAACTATCACTGGAGGCAACGGAATCAGTAAAAGACTTTTGTCCATTCTTAGGAAAAAGGCAGGACTTTCTAGTATAGAGCTCTTTATCTCTGGAGCTGCACCACTTCCAGAAAGAGTAGCCAACTTTATGGAACTTTTAGGCTTTACTATATTACAAGGATACGGACTTACAGAATGCGCCCCCGTAGCTACCCTCAACCCCATAAACAAGCCAAAAAATAGATCTGTTGGCAAACCTATCCCCGGAGTGGAAATCATCATAGACTCTCCGAACGAAGAAGGAATAGGAGAAATACTGATAAAAGGACCTAATGTAATGGTAGGCTACTACAAAAACCCGGAGGCTACAAACGAAACCCTTGTAAATGGCTACCTCCGAACCGGTGATCTTGGGTATATTGACAAAGAAGGCTATGTCTATATAACAGGAAGAATAAAGAATATCATAGTAACACACGGAGGTAAAAATGTGTACCCCGAGGAAATAGAAGAAAAACTAAACGAGTCACCTTATGTGCTTGAAAGCTTAGTTGTGGGCAGAAAAATAAGTAAAGACGAAGCAATAGGAGAAGAAGTTTTCGCCTTTATAGTCCCCGACTTCAATTACATAGAGTTTGAAAAAGAGACACCTATACACAAGGTAGATTACAGCGAGATAGAAAAGATCATTGAAAGCGTAGTAAGAGAAATCAACTCCAAACTACCAGATTACAAAAAGATAAAAGGTTACAAAATCCTAACTGAAGAACTACCAAAAACCTCCACAAGAAAGATAAAAAGATACCTCTTCCAAAACCAAGATTCTCTATAATACGTACATACCAATATCTACTAAAAAAGCAAAACTAAACACCAATTCCAAAAATCTGGTTCAACTTCCTTCTAAGCCTTTTGAAATCATTCTCCTCATGTTGAAAAGAAAAGAAAAGTGTATTCCCGTAGGACAGTATTCCCTCCCTAAGCAAAGCTAAGTTAAAATCCTCTGGCAAAAGACTTGAGTTAAACTGTAGTGAGTAAGGTGTAAGAAGAGTTGCAATACCTAGATCTACAAATTTACCAAGCCACCTCTGGGATAACTTCCTCAATTCTACCAACTTTTTAGTTACTAAAAACCTCTCCCTCATAAGGTAGTAATACCCAAACATTGCATCAAACTCTGATAGCTCACAACCACAGATATCACTATCCCTGATAAGTGAGATAAATTCCTTTCTCAGCAGAATAACAAAAAACCTTCCTACCCATAAAATAACCAACCCAAAATCTATCTCCTGCAGTAACTTTATTACTTCCGGATATCTAAGACCATACCCTAAGTCAAGTACAACCACTTCACCACAAACCTTCTCCAGATTTTTCAACTCCAACGCCATGTTTTGATCATATAAGGAAAGCCTACAACAACCTTTTCTATTACCACATACTTCCACACCATCTGATAACTCCCCTCCCACAAATCTTTCAATAACCCCACATAAAGATTCATAACTTGGAGCAAAGAGCAAATGCTCAAATCTGTTGCCTGTTAGTTCTTTCAACAGCTTAGTAAATCTATAAGAAAATACCCCTTTAGAGTATGAAAACATTGACGTTTTCAAGTAGTTTTTCACCATCTTTGTCAAATACTTATCCGAAAAACCTAGGTAATACCTTCCCCTATCCAGGAAGAAATCCGTAAACTTTTGTTCTAGAATGTCGTAGATGTAACACTTCTTAAACTTTCTAGGGAAGATATTATTCCTAAACAAATAACTATTGCTATAAGGAAAAACTTCCTCCAACGTTTTCTGCGGTAACGTTTTGTGGTTTTTAAAATTCTCTGGTTTTGGAAACTTTGACATATCAACTTACAGCAATTACTTCCTCTACGGTAGTAATTCCACTATTTACCTTCTCCATTCCTGAATCCAGTAGAGTCTTCATTCCGCTCTTTATAGCAATCTCTTTTAGCTCAAATGAAGAGAGGTTTCTTAAAATACCATTTTTCACACTTTCATTCACTTTTAGTATCTCAAATATCGGAGTTCTCCCGCTAAAACCCGTTTTATTACACTTGTTACACCCCCGCGGTATGAAAACCCTACCACCTTCTCTGAAATACCTCCTTAACTCCGGACTTAGCTTAGCTAACTCAATCTTCTTCTCAACTTTGCAGTTATCACACAACTTTCTTACAAGTCTCTGAGCTATAATCAGGTTAACAGTAGAAGCTACAAGATAGGGAGGTATTCCCATATCTATGAGCCTAGTGACGGAGGAGGGAGCATCATTTGTGTGCAAGGTTGAGAGAACTAAGTGTCCAGTTAACGCAGCTCTTACTGCAACCTCTGCAGTTTCAAGATCCCTTATCTCTCCCACCATTATGATGTCCGGATCATGCCTTAAAAATGCCCTAAGAGCATGAGCGAAAGTAAACCCTATCTCTGGATTTACCTGCACCTGTTCAACACCATCTATCTGGTATTCAACCGGATCTTCAGCAGTTATAATCTTTTTCCCAAACTGCTTCACAAACATTATTCCAGCATAAAGCGTGGTTGTCTTTCCACTCCCCGTAGGTCCTGTCACAAGTATCATCCCATTCGGTCTAGTAAGAGCTTCCCTGTATAATTCAATTTCCACTTCATTCATTCCTATAGAGCGAAAATCAGAAATTATCGCACTATCTTTAGAAAGAATCCTCATAACAACATTTTCACCATATATCCCAGGTATCACCGAAACCCTTATATCAACATCTCTGCCCATGTAAGAGAACTTTATTGCACCGTCCTGCGGTAACCTTCTCTCAGATATATCAAGCTCCGACATAATCTTTATTCTTGAGACTACCGCAGGATATATCTGCAAAGAAGGTCCCTCAAAACTGTAAAGCCTTCCATCTATTCTATACCTCAAAGAGGTGTAGCTCCCATATATTTCAAGATGAATATCACTCGCTCTCTTCTCAATTCCATCAATTATTATCTTGTTAACAAGCGTTACAACCTTACTTTCTTCCCTCTCCACCTTCTGAGCTTCCCTCTTCTCCTTAACAACTTCCCTAGCTTCAATCTTTCTCTCAATACCTCTTCCAGACAAAAGCTCTTGAACATCCATTATGTATTCCTTGATTGCAGATGTGGTTGCAAACCTAGTCTCAACATGTTTCCCCGTAATAAAGCGTATCTCACTAATTACATCAAAGTCCGAAGGATTATCCATAACCACTACAATAAAGTCATCTTTATACTCTACGGGCGCAATATTTCTCTTTTTGCAAAACTCCAGAGGTAGGATAGAAAAAAGCATCTGAACTCTCTCAGGAGATGGCAAAGGAATTGAAGTCTCAAACTTTATGTTAAACTCTCGTGAGAGAATATCATATAGTTTCTCCTCAGTAATCTTTTGCTCCTCCAATAGTATTTCTCCTAACCTCTTATTCAAAATCTTCTGCTTTTGCAAATAAGACGCTAATTCTTCCCTGGTCAATATACCCATCTCTACAAGAGTATCACCCAAAGCCATGGTAAAATTATATCCCAACCACTTCCACCTTTTCTACAAACTTGACGATCTCTCAACAAATTCCAATTTCCATCGGGTGAGTAGATGAGATTTAACCTTTGTCCACTTACACTCTTTGGTTCTAGACAGTGTCCATCAATTACAGAACTTCACCTTATACCAAGTCTCTCGGGTGCTTATCAAAAAGGGTGTTCACTTAGCTCCAATAGAGACCACGAGAACAGCAAAAAGAAAGGTTACATCCTAGGTGCAGATTTTGGAATTTATTAACCCCTAGGTTGGTCAGTTGAAAGAGAGAAATGTTAAGTAATAAACTAAGTATATGCTTATAGAACTTACTAGAATAGACGGCTCCAAAATCAACATTAATCCATTGCAGATAGAGATGGTAGAGAGAAAAACGAATACAGTCATAAGGATGATGAATGAGATAACATATATCGTCATAGAGCATCCTAAAGAGATAAATGAGAAGATAAAGGAGAAGCTTAAAGAAGTAATAATTCACTCTTTGGGGGGTAAAAATGGGTGAAAGAAGTTTTGACATCTACATAGTAATAGGTTTGGCAATATCTGTAACTTCAATGTTTGTTGCTGTTCTTCTTCATGGCGTTCCTCTCACAACTTATGCTGATTTAGCAGCATTTTTGATAGCTGTCGTTTCACCCTTTGGTGCAGCAATAGTTTCCACCCCATTTGAGTACGTGAAGAACTTGCCTAATATTTTGAGAATTCTTTTCTCAACGGAGAATACAGACTATTCAGAGCTTATTGAGACTTTAGTGACATTTGCAGAGAAATCAAGAAGGGAGGGATTGCTTTCACTTGAAAATGACGTGCAGGATATAAAGGAACCATTTTTGAAGAAGGCCATTCAGCTTATAGTTGATGGAACCGATCCTGAGATGGTAAAGCACATAATGATAACAGAGATGGAGCAGATGGAATTAAGACATCTATTCAACAAGAAGTTTTTTGATGAGTGGGGTTATTACGGACCTGCTCTTGGTATGGCTGGCGCTCTAGTAGGTTTAATTGCAGCACTAAGTCACGCAGAAGACAGAGCTGCTGTAACTCATGGCGTTGCTATTGCTTTCATCGCAACACTCTATGCTGTGTTTATGTCTAATGCAATAGTTCTACCTATGGCTACAAGGTTAGACCTCAAAAATCAGAAGGACATTCTTATAAAAACTATCATGCTTGAAGGAGTTCTGTCTATTCAAGCAGGTGATAACCCAACGCTTACCAAGGAAAAACTTACCGCATTTTTACCCCCTAAACTAAGAGAGCAAATACTATCTAAAAAAGAAGGAGGGTAATTTTATGGCTAAGAAGAAGGAAATTGGATATAAAAGGGAAATGCCTCTCTGGATTTTTACTTTTGCAGATATGAACAACTTACTTCTTGCACTTTTTGTGGTACTTATGTCTGCTGCTACCATTGAAGGACTTGAAGCTAGAATGATCCTATCTTCCTTCACAGGCAATATTGGTTTTCTAACCGGTGGCAAGAGCCTATCGCAAGGGCAGTTTACAGAGCTTGGTTCGTCTATTGAGTCTCTTCCAGCTAGAGAAACTGGAGTTGCATTGTCTAAAGTTCAACAAGAGGCTAGAGAACTCTTTAAGCCAGAGATAAAAAGCAGGAAAGTGAGAATAACCGTCACTGAGGAAGGTATAAAGATAAGTTTAGCGGACGATTTCTTCTTTGAAAACGGTAGTGCAGATATAAGGGAAGAACTTTTACCAACGCTAAAAAAGCTAGCAGATTTAATTTCTACACTTAAGGACATAGAAGTTAACGTTATCGGACATACGGATAAGTCTCCTATCCTAAACCCGTTAGTAAAGGAAAAATTCCCATCAAATTGGGAATTATCTACTGCCCGTGCTTCCTCAGTTGTAAGAACTTTAGTTGACTTCGGCGTAAAACCCGAAATCATGACCGCAAGTGGTAGAGCAGAGTTTGAACCCATTGAATCAAACGATACTCCCGAAGGTAGAGCTTTTAACAGAAGAACAGATGTGTACATAAAACTTATCAAAAAGTCCTCCCTACCTACATATAGATAATACTATCTGCGCTCGGATAAGATTTTGGTATCAAAAAGCAACAAAGTTTTAACTTCCGAAAGAGCTTAAAAAGCACTAAAACTCCCTATGTGGTTATTTGCTAACCACCAAAAATGCTTCTCCATTGACCTTCTTAGCCTTTTCTAAAGTCTTGTAGGCTTCTTCGTAAGAATTGAAAGCTCCTATCCTAACTCTGTATATCTTTTTACCATTTATGTTTGTCTCCTGAATAAAGCTTGTTAACCCAACTAGCTTTAGCTTTTTAACTGTGTCTTCGGCTATTTCTCTTTTTTCATTAGACGAGACTTGAATGAAGTACTTGATGTTGTTTACCTGTGGTTTTGGACGAGGCTGTGCAACTTCCTGTTCGCTTTTCTTCTGAGTAGTAGTCACTTCTTTTGAAGGCTGGGCTTTTTGATCAGTTGATTGCTTAATTTCAAGTTTCGCTTTGGGTGATGGGGTTCTTTGCACTACCTGTGGTGGTGTAACCTCTACAAGCGGTTCCTCAAGATCTAAAACTATCTCCTCCTCCTTCAAGTTATTATTGGTAACGCTGGTAGCAGTATTACTCAGTGATAGTGATGGTATTCCTGTTATCTCGTTATGATCCCTACTCTTCACCAATTTATGGTTCTCTAGAAAAACTGCCGATTTAGAGTTATCGTTTCCCAGAAATTTCCCTATCATGTATCCAACAACAAAGTTGAAGATTGAGAAAAGCACAGTCACTCCTACAATAAGTGTCAATTTTGGATTAAGGTTAGACTGCGTTTTGGACCTATTTGACGAGTAGTAGTTTGTTCTCACACCATAGTCGTTAAATTCCTCTCTGTCAAAGTTCATATTCGCAAACCCCCAGTAAAAATTTCGGAGTGTAAAACGATTTTTTCAGAATTTCTACCTCTCAAAGTGGGTTAACCTCCCGTTACAGATACGTTAAAGCTATAGTAGCAACCTTACAGAACTACAACCTCTCTCTAAGGTAAGGTCGTCAGAGATTTTAGGGGATAATGAATAGATGACAATGAATTCCAAAATTTATAACTAGGATGTAGCCTTTCCTTTTACTACTCTCGTAATTCCTGTCGGAACTGGGTAAATCCCCTTCTTAATAAGCACCCAAGAGTTTAGCATAAAGTGAAGTCTCACTGACAAGCACTGTCCAGAAACAAAGAGCGTAAGTAAACAAAAAGTCACTCAATGAAAATTGGAATTTATGAGTAGACGAAAAAGATGTTGCAAGAAACTGGTATTCAGTTTGATAAATCTTTAGGTTAATAGTTAGCCAAGAAGTATGAATAAAGGGTCTGGGGAAGTGGGTTTATACATACATATACCCTTTTGTAGGAGAAAGTGTATATACTGTGATTTTACGGTGATTGACACTGGTAATAAGGACAAGCTTCCTCTCTTTGAAGAGTATATGAATTGTGTTGGAGTTGAAATGAGTTTGCGACTTTCAGATTGTCAAAAAGTTAGAACTGTGTATATTGGAGGAGGAACTCCGTCACTGATAGGTTTAGAACTTTTAACAAAGCTTGTTGAGAATTTGAGTAAGTATGTAGACATTGCTTCTCTGTCGGAGTTTACAATTGAAGCTAATCCAGAAGATGTAACAGACGATTTTGCTAAGGTAGTGGAGAAACTTGGGATAAATAGAGTTAGTTTAGGAGTCCAGAGCATGAGTGATGGAGTTTTGAACTTTTTATCCAGACGAAACACGAGAAGTATCAACGAGAGAGCAATAAAGATACTCCAAGATGTTGGAATAACCAATATAAATTGTGATGTAATATTTGATGTTCCTTCCTCAACAACAGCTGATCTTGTTGAAACTCTTGAGAGGTTGGTCAGATTCAATATACCGCATATTTCCGCTTATGGACTTACTATTGAAAGGTTTACTCCTCTTTCGGTTTTTGTTGAAAAGGGTCTAGTAGTTCCTAGGGATAATTTTCAAGAAGAGTTTATTCTAGTTCACAGGCTTTTAACGGAGAATGGTTTCATACACTATGAGATTTCTAACTACGCAAAGGAGGGATTTGAGTCTAAGCACAATATGATGTATTGGAGTAAAAGTGAATATGTGGGGCTTGGCTTAGGTGCTTGCGGTTTTGTTGGCAACAGGAGATACCAGAATGAGATTAGTTTTAAAAAATACAAAGAGAAAGTTTTGGGAAAGATGTTGCCTACGATGATGGAAGAGGAGATTGATGTGGTCAAAAGCTACGAAGAGACAGTAATGCTAGGGATAAGAAAAAGGGATGGTTTTTCTGTTGAAGATGTTAGAAAGCTAGTTGGAGAAGAAAGGGTTAGAAAGTTTCTCCAAAAAGTTGAGTTGTTTAAGGGGGAGTATCTGAAGGTTTTTGATGGTAGAGTAATACCTACTCTCAAGGGTTGGATATTTTCGGATTACATAGTTAGAGAACTGACTTCCGTATAATTTCAAAAGACTCCAAGGAATTGGGATAGAAACCTTATGTCATTTTCGTAAAAGAGTCTTATGTCAGTTATGTTGTATTTGACCATAGCGATCCTCTCTATACCCATTCCGAAAGCAAACCCTCTGACTTTCCTAGGATCGTATCCTGCGTTTTCAAAGACCTTGGGGTGAACCATCCCACATCCGGCGATTTCTAGCCAACCAGAGCTAGAACATAAGCTACAACCGTTTCCACCACATCCAGGGCATGTCACCGCTAACTCTGCACTAGGTTCTGTGAATGGGAAAAAGTCCGTCCTAAACCTAGTCTTGGTTTTAGGACCAAACATTTTCTTAGCAAACAGATCCATCACCCCCTTAAGGTCAGAAAACCTAACATCAGTATTTACATAAAGGCCTTCTATTTGGTGAAACGTGTGTGAATGACGTGTATCAACAGTATCTCTTCTAAAGCATCTGCCGGGAGCAACAATTGCAATCGGGAATTCGTATTCCTCCATAACCCTTATCTGAACCGGAGAGGTCTGAGTCCTTAGAAGATGCCTATTTACTATCTTCTCTGAGTCTAGATAAAATGAATCATGGTCATCCCTAGCAGGATGATTCGGAGGTATGTTGAGCTTATCAAAATTGTAGCTTTCAAGCTCTATTTCAGGCCCCTCAACCACACTAAATCCCATCTCCATAAATATCTGACATAGTTCTTCCTTGACGATGTTAACCGGATGCTTCACAGGTAATGTATCATAAGCTCGGGTAAGAGATACATCTACCCACTCAGATCTTAACTTCTCAAGAATCATTCTCTTTTCTATCTCATCATACCTCTTCTTGATGAGTAACTCAATCTTATCCTTTATTTCGTTAACCTTTTGACCAAACTCTTTCTTTTTGTCAGGTTCTATATCCTTTATCCTTTTTAGTAAAGTCTTAACTATGCCACTGCTTCCTAGATATTTGGACTTCAGAGCTTGCCATTCTGAAGGTTTTGTCACACTCTCAACTTCTTCACAGAACTCCTGAAGAATTTTATCCAACTCCATCAAATCCATAACGAACCCCACCAGAGATTGTGATTATGCTACCACAAAGGCTAGACCGGATTCAACTTCTCGTTTTCTAAATAGTATCTATCATCTGTTTTCTGTTGTTCAAGTTGAATAAACAGAAGTCAACAAATTCCAATTTCCGTTAGGTGAGAAAGCAAGATTCTAAGCTTTTCGCTTACACTTATTCTCTTTGCCTTTCTCTTTCTTAACTTAGCTCCACCGCTTAAAATAGTATCCCCACCAGTTGCTTGTATATAATATCACTTATGGAGAGAAAGCGTAAAGTATACACCAAAACTGGAGACGATGGTAAAACCTTTACACTGAGTGGTGAGAGAGTTGAAAAGAACGATATAAGAATAGAAGTCTGTGGAGAGATTGACGAACTTGTGTCCTGGCTAGGGGTTATAACCTCGCATCTAGATGATATTAATAGCGAGGAAGAAAGGAAAAAAACGAAAGATTTTCTACTCCTAAACCAGAGTAGGTTTCTGGACATAACTGTGATGATTATGGGAAACAAAAATAGGGATGTTGGGAATTGGACTGACGAGGTAGAAAAGGAGATTGATGATATTGAATCTAAACTTGGAACTATAAAGAATTTTCTTCTTCCTGGTGGAAGTAAACTGGCTTCATTCACACACGTCGCCAGATCTGTGTGTAGGAGATTAGAGAGAAGGATTGTTGAAATTTCATCCAAATCCTCCATAAACCCTGATATCAAAAGATATGTAAACAGATTCTCAGACTATCTTTTTGTTCTTGCAAGATATTTCAACTACCTACTGGGGATAAATGACGAGAAGAAAAAATAAAGTAAGTAGGACAGAGCTTTATCTCATCAGTGATGAGAATTTTTAGAAAAGCTCCTAAGGACTGTATTTGCGATAGTTAACAATATTGAGCCTGAATCTGCTAAAACTGCCATCCACAGCCACATCATACCGAACATTCCCAGAACTACTACTGTCAGCTTGATACCCAGAGCAAGGAGTATGTTCTGTATAACCAACCTTTTGGTTGTGCGCGATATTACAATTGCTTCTAAGATTTTCCTAAGACTACTACTGTTTATCACTACATCCGAAGCGGAGTGTAATAGTGAGTTTAGGGGTGTGTTGAAAGA
Organism: Brevinematia bacterium; assembly: GCA_039630355.1. NCBI lineage: Bacteria > Pseudomonadati > Spirochaetota > Brevinematia > Brevinematia bacterium. The sequence goes on along the minus strand of JBCNVF010000010.1, from coordinate 32,857 downwards.
TATGCCTAGATCTGCCTTCAACATAGCCATACTATCGTTTATCCCATCTCCCACGAAGCCTACATATCCTCTATACTCTTTTCCAAACTCTTCTATTATCTTAGCCTTCTCTTCAGGGGATTTACCGAAAAACACATCATCTGCGTTTATACTCTTACCAATCTTCATAGCGTTTTTTTCGTTATCACCTGTCAGGATGAATATCTTTTTCAGACCAAGCCTTCTTAGCTCCTTTATAACTTCTTCCGCCTCTTCTCTTTCTTCATCAGAAAAAGAGATAAATCCTAAGTATCTCCCACCTTTCGCTATATGCACGACTGTTGAGTCATTCACACATACCTCATGTTTTATGTCTTTTTCGTGAAGCAACTTGTCATTACCTACAAGCACATCCTCACCATTTAATCTACCTACCACTCCATAGCCAGCAATTTCTCTTACATCACTTACTTCAACCGATAGTTCTCCGTAGTTTGAAAAGTGAAGTATGGATTTCAATAGCCTATGGGATGAGAATCTACCCATTGCCAACGGAACTTCCAGTATTTCCTCATTGGTTACTCCCTTTACGGGAACTATTCTTTCAACTGAGAGCTTGCTTTTGGTCACCGTTCCCGTTTTGTCAAAAAACATCACCTTAATTTCAGAAAACTTGTCAACTGCAACCGTATTTTTTACAACTATCCCCTTGCTTGCTAGAACGCCTACTGACTTGAAATATGTCAAGGGCACACTTATCACTATCGCACAAGGACATGAGACTGCAAGTATTATAAGCCCTTTGTAAATCCACTCGCTGAAGTTATACGTTCCCAAGGCAACTGGGGGAACCACAGAAACAATGAATGCGAAAGACATCACTAAAGGTGTATATACCTTAGCTAGCCTAGTTATAAATCTCTCAGCCTTTGTAGTGTTTCCGCTACCTTGTATCTCCTCAATTATCTTGTAGAGTATTGTATCTTCAAATGGAGAAAGAACCTTTATCTCAAGCAGACCATCTAAGTTTATACTACCAGCAGTAACCTTATCTCCAACTGTAACATTTTCGGGAGTGCTCTCACCAGTTATTGAAGACTTATCAATAAAAGCACTCCCTTTCACTATTTCTCCATCCACTGGTATCCTCTCACCAGGCCTTGCAACAACTATATCCCCTATGTTTAGATCCTTGACATCCACTTCTTTGATTTCATTACCGTAAAGTTTTATCCTAGCTCTACCAAAGATCTCCGTAACCCCTGAGATAATTCTTTCCCTTGACTTTCTCACAGCTAAATCCTCAAGGAATAGCCCTATGTTAAAGAGCGTTATAAGTAGTAACCCCTCAAACACCTCATTCAGTAGAATAGCAGAAATCGTTGCAACTGTTATCATCGTGTATTCGTTGAAGAAATTCCCAGAAATCACCCTTCTGTATGCCTGATAGAAAATCCTACCACCTCCCACACAAAGTATTCCTATCACTACCAGGTATCCAAGCATTGGTAGGGAGTGTAGCTTGTCCTGAACGATTCTATAGATTATGGTTAGGATAAACGGCAAAAAGGTAAGGATGACGTTTTGTAAGTCTACCTTTTCCTTATCCTTCGTTTTGTTACTTTCGGGTATAACCACAATTTCACTATCAACTTCTCTTACAATCTGCTCTATCTTTCTAGTGTCTTCTTCTTGGGTTAAAAGATAAGAAGTTGAGAAATCTACTCTAGCATCTTTTATCCCCTTGCTTCTGAGCTTTTCTTCTATTCTTACTGCACAACTTGGGCAGTCCAAATTTTTCAGAACATATCTCATATTCTAATTTAACCCATTGCTTCCCGTAAGTCAAATTGTAAGTCTAAATCCGATAATTCTCTTTGTGAGAAAAGTTTTTGCACTCTTGATGATACTCTTTTGCTTGAGTGGATATGCAGGTGTTACAAAGGATGAGGCCATTTTCATCCTAAAAAACCATAAAGAAAGAGGCTTTTACTTTGAAGGAGAAGTATCTAGAGATACTTTGAAAGTTGTTGTAGACCTACAAGTTGGTTCTGAAAAAGTTTTTATAAACTTTGCTGACGGCAAAATGACGAAAGTAGTAAGTTTTTACTCAACGGTTTTAGTACTTGACAAAAGGCCTTCTCACGAATTTATGGAACATCTACTCAGAGCAAACAATTTCAACGAGTCATTGGGGTTCTTCTACCTTTACTACGACATTTCCCTAGATAAGTGGTTTGTAGACTATTGTGTCAGGATAAGGGAAGAAGATCTTACAAAATTTTCACTCATCTCTCTGATAAGAGCTGTAAGTTTATACACAGCATCTAGTAGAAAAGAGTTGGTAAAGAGGTTTTCCCCTAACTACTGATATCTTCCCCAGATATCAAAACTTAAAATCCCTTAGTTCTCCAAGATAGTAAGGTGTTCAAGATGTGGGTACGTATATACTAGCAATTCTGTGGTGATACTCTCAGACCTTCCCTCAATTCACTGGTCAAGTCAATGTAGACTTTCCTATGGATATAACAATGATTTAACAATTAGGTAAGGCTTTTCTTTTACTCTTCTTAATAAGAGGTTTTGTGTGAAGTGAAATTTTGTAACCGACAAACACTATCTAGAACCAGAGGAAGCAAACAAGCAAAAAGCTTAAAACCTTATCTACCAACATAATGGAAACTAGAATTTATTGATGGACCTAAGACTTAAGTTGAAAAGGATTTTGGTGGGTATTTAAAATAAGAAGGCTTTCTAAGGAGATGTGTATATGGCAAGATCCCTGAAAAAAGGTCCTTTTGTGGATAAGCACTTATACAAAAAGGTTTTAGAGATGATAGAGAGGAGGGAGAGAACCCCAATAAAGACTTGGTCTAGAAGGTCCACGATTATTCCTGAGATGGTAGGACTTACTATATCTGTGTATAATGGGAAGACATTCATTCCAGTTTACATTACTGACCAGATGATAGGACATAAGCTTGGAGAATTTGCTCCGACTAGAATTTTCAGGGCACATGGTGGGAAGAAAGCAGAGATGTCTAAAGAGTAAGGAGGAGTGTTATGGAAGCGGTTTGTAGGGCTAGATATCTGAAAATATCCCAGAAGAAAATGATAAGGTTTATCAAGGTAGTAAGGGGTAGAAATCTAGACTTGGTCTTAACTTATCTTGATAATCTTCCACATAAAGGAGCTAAACTTCTTTCAAAAGCTATTAGATCTGCTTATGCTAATTTAGTAAACAAAGGCTCAAAGTCACCACTTGAGAATGTTTATGTAAAGGACATAAAGATATCTCAAGCGTTTACTCTCAAGAGGTTAATACCTAGAGCAAGAGGTGGAGCAAATATTATAAGAAAAAGATTCTGCAACGTATATATTACCGTTTCTGACAAAACTTGAGTAGAGGGGAGGTGCTAAGAGTATGGGACAGAAGGTTCACCCTTTTGGCTTGAGATTGGGTATTTCCGAGAAGTGGCTATCTAATTGGATAGCATCAAATAGGGAGGAACAGGTTAGTAACACAATAGAGGATGCAAGAATAAGACAATTCATAACCTCAAGATATAGGCTTTCGGGAATATCAAAGATAGAGATATCTAGGTTTGCTTCGCGAGTGGATATTATAATTTACACTTCACAGCCTGGTGTGATAATAGGCAGAAAGGGAACTGAGATAAAGCTATTGGAGGATGAGATAAAGAGGAATGTTTTGGGTAACTCCAACAAGGAACTTAATATTTCAGTGGTGGAGATAAAGAGACCTGAGACCGATGCACAGATAATAGCTGAATTTATAGCAAAGCAGATAGAGATGAGGATGCCCTACAAGAGAGCGATGAGAAGAGCTTTACAAAGGGCAATAGACGCTGGTGTGAAAGGGATAAGAATAAGAGTTTCAGGAAGACTTGGAGGTGTAGACGTTGCTAGGTCCGAGGAACTCAAATTTGGAACAGTGCCATTAAGCACATTGACTGCTAAGGTAAAGTATGGTTTTGCTGAAGGCAATAGCACTGTGGGTATCATAGGAATCAAAGTTTGGGTATATGAATAAAGGAGGTGTGTAGTATGGCCTTATTAAGTCCTGCAAACCCGAAGTGGAGAAAACCTCACACTGCTAAACTAGGTGGAGTTGCAACTGATACTTTTGTCTCTTTCGGTGAATACGGCGTTATAGCACTCGAACCTACATTCCTAACAGATAGACAGATAGAAGCTGTGAGAGTGATGTTATCAAGAACTATGCCTAAAAATGGTAAATACTGGATAAGAGTTTTTCCAGATAGGTCGTATACAAAAAGACCTCTGGAGACAAGGATGGGGAAAGGAAAGGCAGATATAGATCATTGGGAAGCTCCGGCTATCAGGGGTAAGGTTCTATTTGAATGGATCGGAGTTGACGATGAAACTTCTAAGAAAATTGCTAGGAAGATCTCCGCTAAAATTGGAATAAAGGTGAAGCTAATAAAGAGAACTGAGATTCTCTAGGAGGCGAAACATGTCTTTCACAAAGAAGGTAAAACAGATATACAAAAATATGTCACTTGACGAACTTAAAAAGGAATTGAATAAGCTCACTTCCGAGTATACCTCTATGAGATTACAGAAAGCCGTTAAATCACCAGAAAATCCAGGAAAGATAAAGAGAACTAGAAGGCTCATAGCATTAGTCAAAACTTACATCAGAGAAAGAGAACTAGGAACAACAGGTTAATGATAGAAGTAGTCAATGTATCCAAACATTTTCTAATAAACGGCAAAAGGAAAATCTTATTTGAAGGTGCTTCTTTTGAGATAAGGGAGAAAGATTTTATTTCCATTACGGGTGAATCAGGTTGTGGCAAGACTACCCTTCTCAAGATAATTGCAGGAGTAGAGCCTCCTTCATCGGGTCACGTAGTCTATGACGGTGTCAGACCACAGTTTTTCAAAGATATTTTCCTATCAAGTTTCAGAAACAAAAACATCGGTTTTGTGTTCCAGACATTTGAACTGATGGAAGGTTTGTCTCTTATTGATAATGTGCTACTGCCAGTGTATATATGCGGTCAGCCAGTATCTAAGTACAGAAGTAGAGCTGAGGAGGTTATTAAGTATGTTGGTATGGAAGAATACATAAACAGCGATGTTAGAATCTTATCCGGAGGGCAGAAGCAAAGAGTTGCATTAGCAAGAGCTCTAGTTATGTCACCTAAATATGTTTTCGCAGACGAACCCACAGCTAACCTTGATGAAAAAAATTCACTTGAGATAATTTCACTACTTGAGAGAATAAACAGAGAGCAAGGTATAGCTGTAGTGTTCATAACGCACAGGCAAGATGTTATGAGTTACTCAAATAAGATCATCTCAATAGTTAACTCCAAGGTTTGTATTGAGAAAAACAGAAAGGAAGCTCAGACTATATAAGTCGCTGATTTCTTTACTCTATTCATTATTGAATACCCTATTCCGCTTTCTTCAAGGTTCTCCACAAGTATTAAAACAGCATTTTCCCTGTCAAACATTCTGTAGGCAAAAAACAGATTCCTTGCGCAATCTATCAAATCATATTTACACCACTCAATTTCCAGGATGTTCTTTACGTTGATATATTCTAGAAATCTTCTAACCTCCTTTAGAAACTTAGGTCTCCCGAGAATCCCTATTTTTCCGTTCCTAAGCTCCTTGACAATAGGTTCTATGTTTTTTATATTCTTAACTATTACTACATGTGACACAGGAGAATAATGTCTGTACTTCTGTCCGGGTGATAGTGGAGTGTCTACAGAAAACTCTTCAGAATAGTTGATTTCCACAGGTTTTGAAAACCGTCTAGTGTTTATAGCTTCCTCAATGTCTTCCTTCGTCACAAATCCTGGTCTTAGAATTAGAACTGAGAATCTTCTTTCCTCTTCTTTTACCATCACAACAGTAGACTCAATTCCTATGTGAGTCCTACCTCCATCTATTATGAATGGGATTCTACCTGAGAATTCTTCTATAACGGTTTGTGAATCGGTAGCACTAGGTTTTCCGGATATGTTCGCACTTGGAGCACAAACTGGAACTCCTGATAGTTCTATCAACTTTTGGGCAATCGTATTGTAAGGAACTCTTATACCCACTGTGTCAAGCCCAGCAGTTACTAAGGGGGAGATCACTTCCTTCTTTCTAAGAATCACAGTTATCGGACCTGGCATAAGGGTATTGATTATCGTTTCTTCAACCTCGTTTGACACTACAGCACATTTACCTATCTCCTCCTTTGAACTAACATGGACAATCAGAGGGTTATCACTGGGTCTATTTTTAAGTTCAAATATCTTTTTCACAGCTTCGGAGTTAGTTGCGTTAGCACCGAGCCCATACACAGTTTCAGTAGGAAAGGCAACAACCTCACCATTTCTTAAAGCTAAAGCAACTTCCCTAAGGAGCTTTATCTCTCTCTCAACCTCTTCATTCCTCACTCTTATTATTCTCGTGAAGACCTGCATACCGACTAACTCACTCCACTGCTCAAATGTACAACATCCGGTTAATCCGTAGTCGTATAAACCCAATCAACGATTTACAATTTACTTACGAAGAGTAATCATCTTCGTAAATTATTTCCCTTCGCAACCCTAGACTTCCGCAGTTCTCTCGCAACTCTATTAGTATAACTTGGTATAACCGAGATTATCAAGATTAAAACGATAGGTGAAAGTAAAGAAATCCAGAAAAATCCATAAAGGTATAATAAAGTTGTTATGAAAAAAGAGGTTAGCAGTAGCATTATTCCTTTGAACTTCAAGGATTGGAGAGATTTTTCAAAATCATTGGCCTTCTGGATCAGAAGAAAGGGGAGTAAGAAACTTTTCGTAGTAGAAAGGACCAAATTTCCTCTGGTGAAGAATGTGCCGAAGTATGGAATTTTCATTATTCCTATGTCAGACTGAGATATCTCCGCGAAGCAGTCCAGAGCGATCTCATTATTTCGTGAGAGTAACTTAACCAGTTCTGAAAGATTCCTCTGGGAGACATTGAAAAAGAGCTGGAACTTTTCCACAAAAAATTCCTTCTGTTCCTCAGAGATATCAAGAATCTCGTCAGTGTCTACTGCAGAGAACTTTGAAGCATTTATATCTAAAGCACTAAACAGTTTAACTAACTCCTTAAATGTCATCTCACTCAAGAAGAAAAACTTAACTTTCCTTTCCAAGTCTTCAATTTCCTTCGCTTTAATCTGGTATTCATTGAATATTGCAACAACAATAGGCTGTAAAGAAGCATCGCTAGTAGCAGAAATTTCCCTTTTCAGTATAACAATTCCCTCCATCATATTATCTACACCCACTATTGATCCAAACTGTTTCACATACGCAGACAAACTTATCACCCCTAGCAAAATTTCTCCCTCACACTTAAGTCTTACTGTGGAAAGAGAATGAATATTACTACTTACCTGAAGATCTATGACTTTAACTTCCTTTGTCACTTCTTCATCAAGTCCTACTGAAGACAGAGTATTTATGATTGAGTTTAGAAAGATTTTTGAAGAGACTTCCTTGATCTTGTTGTGAACCACCTTAGAAATAACAAAACAGTATGTTAGTTCAGTAGGTATCCTGCCACCCAAGGATAATAAGTCCCCAACTGAGTATGTCTTGTTTTCACTTACGATGAAATAACTTGGTCTATACAGATCAAAGGAATACTGATCTAGCTTGATTATAGCCTTATTCACTTCTCCATACTCACTAATTTTATTTATACTCTGAAGTATTATCCCCTGAGACAGAAGTTCTTTGACAAAAAGGTATTTAAGGTAAGCAAAAGAGAAGTTTATGTTATTTCCAGAGAATAGGAAAAAGACTGTAGTGAAAAACACTATAGTGGACCAAATATCTTTCTGCAGATAAAATACAACCAAAGATGCAACCAGAGAAAGAATAAAAGTTAAGATGATTTGTTGAAAACTAGGATGTTGCAACTGTATGTCTGGGAAATCATAACAACGGTTAGGCTTATTTACCACTATTCCCTTACCACTGCCCTTAACTATCAGCGAGTTTGAGAAAATCACATTTGATAACTCGTAGATCTTAAAGTCTTTTCTCGGAAGAACAGTTGCACTCTTACCTACCCTCCTTTCTTCCCCAAATACCTTTGATTCGTCAACAATAAGACTGTTAGATTCAGTTACTCTTAAGTCAAATGGAATTCTTTCTCCCTTTGAAATAGCAACTATATCCCCAATTTCAATCTCGTCCTCACTTAAAATTAAGGTTCTTCCTTCTTTTATTACCTTAACTCTTGCCAGATGAAAGCTCTTGAGTAACTTCTCAAACTTAGAAAGTTCCCTGAAACTTATATATCTAAGAAAGACGAACAGAAAAGAGACTGCAACTCCCAGTGCTGAGAAGATAGGACTTAGGAAAACTCCAACTGTTGTGAAGCAGATCAAAAATAGAAAGAATTCAAAGCCTAGGGATGAAATGAAAACCCAAACCTTTCGTATCAGATCTTTTCTATCCTTTCTTGCTTCTAAGCTCTTTTTCTGGTTAATGTATCTATAAAGTTCGGGAATTTTAAGCTGAGATATTGTGAAGTAGTCAATCTTCATACCATTTTCCCTACATTTCCACCTCAAACATATTACCCATTTGGAATAAATAATACTACTGCTATCACCCTCACTCTTTCAACTTCTTAGGAAAGGGGCAATAAAGTCTAAAATTTAACAGTTAGGTATGGTTTTTCTTTTATTCTTTCCGCAGTTTCTGTCAGAATTGAGTAAACACTTCTTCTAACAAACACCTATGAGAGTTGGTGTGAAGTGAAATTTTGAGATCAAACGAGCACCATCTAGAACCGAAGGGAGTAAGTAAAAAGCTTGGAGTTTTGGTTACTCGCTTAATGGAAATTGGAATTCATTGAAACTATCTTTTTGAAACTCTTGCATAGAAACGGTTATAATTCTTGTAGAACTAACTTAAGGTTAAGGGGGTTTGTTTTGTGATCGGAGTAATTTTACTTTCACTTAGTGGAATAGTCTTTGGTCTCCTATCCGCCAGTGATCTAGTGAAAAAGATTATCAAGTCCGAAGGCTTTGAAAGATTCCTGAACAGGATCAGCAAATTTGATTTGATAATAGGTCCTTTAGGAATATTCGTTGGTATATGGAACCTATTTTCACCTAACTTTGGATTCAGAACTAACGTAACCGGTGCAGATCTCACCATTCTCGGAGCAACCATTCCTTCGGCTCTGATTACACTATCCGGGATTTCCATCTCACTGCACTACCTACTTCAAATTCTTAATATACCCACAGAAAAGAAGGACGAAATTCTAGCTATTAGAAACCAATATGCAGACTTGGTAGGAGTTTTGACTGTTATTTTTTCTTTGCTTCATCTAGTTACCTACCAAACTATACTACTGTAATACAATCTGGGGATGTAGCTCAGTGGGAGAGCACTGCTTTCGCACGGCAGGGGTCGGGGGTTCGAATCCCCTCATCTCCAGCTACCTCCTCCAACAAAAGTCTTACCTACAATCTAAACTTTCCCTAAACTTCTTTGCCCTATCCAAAACATCTTTTACATATTCCCAATCCTCAGAAGAGATATGATCCCTAATCTCGCTAGCTAGTTCTATAAACTTTTCTAGAACCTTCAGTATATTTGTCTTATTCATCTGAAATATTTCCACCCAGAGAGATGGATCACTTTTTGAAATCCTTGTGGTATCCAGCAAGCCCTTGCCAAAAACTCCATAGAATAAATTCTTCGCATACTCAGATTGAGAAAGAATATCAGATATTAGGAAAGAAACTATGTGGACAAAATGACTTGTCTCACTAACAATCATATCGTGAACTTCTGGGGGAAGAATTAAAACCTTCATCCCCAAAAAATTCCAAAACTCTGAAACAATTTTAACATTTTGTTCCGAGCTATTGAAAGGAGTTACTACACATACTGCATCTTCAAATATCTTAGGATCCGCATTCTCAACTCCTGATTTCTCGCTCCCCGCCATCGGGTGAGAACCTACAAACAAACTATCATCTATCTGCTTCACCACCCATTCCTTTACACTTCCTACATCGGTAACTACAGCATCACTTCTAAGAAAAGGTTTAATAGTTCTAAAAGCATTAGGAATAGCAGAAACTACAGTAGATATTACACAAAATTCAACCTCACTAAGAAACCCTAAATTTGAGTAATCGGCCACTACATCAACATATTTCTGAAAACCAGTTTTTAGCAAAGTTTCGGGATTTCTTGTTATACCAATAACTTTTGTTGTTGGAGATTTACTTTTTACTGCTAATGCTATACTACCACCTATTAGCCCCAGCCCCGCTATGGCAATTTTTCTAAACAAACTAGTCCTCCAGATTGAAGGAGAATAAATCTGAGGATTCTAGAATGTCTTCATAATCTTCTGGTTCAAGCCCGTTGAATTTGTTCATAGCGGAGTCTATCCCCTCAAACAAAATAACCTCTACCACCTTCTTGAAGACCTTTAAAGTCTTACTTAAGATCTGATACTCCTTAAGTGTTATATTCGACAAGACCCAATTCTCAAGAGGAACATACTCCGGTGGCTCACCTATACCTATCCTTATTCTTGGGAAAAGATCAGTTTTTAAATAGTACGCAACAGACTTTAAACCGTTATGTCCACCACTTGATCCTTCCTTCCTTATTCTGATCTTACCAACAGGAAGTGAAACATCATCACAAACCACTATTATGTCTTCGGGAGGTATTTTTAGAAAACTAGCAGTATACAACACAGGCTCTCCACTTATGTTCATATATGTCTGAGGCTTTAGCAGGGCAACCTTCTTATCCATTATCCTTGCAACACCAAGGGCACTCTTTTTCTTCTTCACATCAAACTTCACATTATACTCCCTAGCAAGAGCATCTATGGCCATAAAACCAATATTGTGCCTCGTATAAGCATACTGTGGACCTATATTCCCAAGCCCCACTATAAGCTTAGCAAAATTTTTAGCCATACTTACCCCCTGCAAAAAGACTCCAGAAATTATGTGTTAAATATATAAATATATTTCGTAAAATCAAGTGATGTAAAAATCTGTTGAAATACACAAAACAATTGATTATATTGTTATGGTGAGGTAAAGAGATGATAGAAACACACCTTCTATACTCACTTTTACTTTTCACTTCACTATCATTTTCTTTATTTGTTACTCTAACAGAGAAAGAAAAACCTATCAATCTCATTCAGTGGACATTGTTATCAGTAGTACTTCTCAGTTCTTTCCTAGCAAACCTGTTCCAACTCCTAGCCTTGGACTTAATGTTCATGACAACCTTTATCCTCCTGCTTCTCTTTCTCTCATCAATAATCGTAAACCTCAAGATCGTAGAATACCTTGACAACAAAAAGGGAAAGTCTAATATCCTCAGTCATCCAAAGCTGTTTATTCTTCTTCCAGTATTGTTTTCTTCTATAGCACTTATGGCCATTCTTATCACAAAAGGATCAGAAAAAATAGGATTTGGTACTACCTCCTTCATCAATATCATCTTATCTTTTGCAGTAATATCATTTCTCACACTCAGAAGGGAAATCACAACAATCAAAATTTTGGAAGAAACCAGCATTTCAATACCATTACTACTCTCTGTGTCTCTACTACTGATTAACGGCAGTAAAAATGTACAAGATATAACCCTACCTTTAACTCTAACTCCCTTACTTTATTCTGCAATCTCATTGATCTCCCCTTTCGCAAAAGCTCAAGAGACAAAGTTAAAAACCTTCGCATCATTTCTTAGTATAACATTTATCATCTTACCAAGTTTATACATCTTCATCGTTTCACTGATTAACTCAGAATTATTACAAGCTTCAATTCTACCAATCACTGGCTTTGTGTTTTTACTCTCCACTTTACTTAGCATAACATCCCATAAGTTGATAACAAGAAAGGTTAATGATATAACAATTAGCGTAATAAAGCATTATCTGAGCAATATAAAAGACAGTGAAATTCCCTCCCTAACGATAGGAACCATAGTAGATAAACTCCACACATCGGTAGAAAAATTTTTAGGTAAAAATACTATAGAAGTATTCACTTTCAACGAAACTGAAAAAACACTAAAATCAGTACTCCTTATTGACGAAAAGGGAAATACTATTATTAGAATCAAGCACCTAGGTATATCAGCGGAGGAGCTAAACACAATAACCTCAAAATCCAACAGATTCTTTACACCCCATGATACCGAACTACAAAGAATCCTTAATGATCTGGATGCTGACATAGTGATTCCAATAACCTATGGATATACCCTAAAGCTCATCGTGTCTATATCAACCCAGGATAAATTTGAGATGAACATATCCACAACTACCTTTATCTCAGAGATATTCCACCTACTCCTTTTAGAAACTCAAGCTACAATTACAAAGGGCCTCTTTAAAGGCTTGCGCCACAATGTCCTACTATTTGTAAAAGACCTAGGTGTGAAACAGACAATTACCTCCCTATTAGTAATGAATGACTACGAAACCTATGGTGTGAATACATTCGCCGAAGCTCTAAAGCTTTTAGAAAAAATAAATATAGACATGGTAATCTGCGATAATGAAGTTGACGATAAGGCTGGAATAAGCTTAATAAAGAATATAAAATCAGATCCCTTAAAAAGAAATATCTTCTGCGTGATTGGCTTTTACAAAGCCGATGAAAACAGTGCAAAAGAATTTCTAGAATCCCTTGCAGACTTACAAATCTTCTTCAAGAACGAATTTCACTATCTCAATGACACTATCTCCTTTATCACTTACAGCTTGATGGGTAGGAAAAAAATTGAAAACACCTTTAAGAGTATTATAACTCTTAGCTCCTCTTCTACACTTCTACTTAGTAAAATTCTAGGATATAAAAGCACTTCTTTTGACGAAATTGAGTTTGAGATTCTATCCAAGCTCTTTCTCCAACCGAATATCAATATCCCTTCCTTTTTGATTGTAGGTAAGATAAACAACACATTCATACATTCAAAGGTTTTCGCAATTTTGCGTGAAAGACAAGTAATTTTTGTTGATTCTCTGAATATTCCACTAGAGTTTTACTCTAGAAAGAAGTTTGGCAGAAACAAGGTGATGTGGTCCGACCATGTAACTGAAGGAATTCCCCCTTCAGAATTTTCCAAATCTTTTGCCAAAGAGATACTCCATATATCAAATGTGATCTACAACTTTCTAGCAATCTCAATAGAAGATTCAGTTCTGATAGGAATCAACTTTTTCTCTAAGATTTCCTCATGGGACATAGATTTAATGAGATCATTACTTGTGAACTATCTGCTAATAAAAGCAGTGTACGAGGAAGTAAAAGAAGTGGACAATGCTTTCATCTACACTATGCAATCTCTTGCAAGAGCAGCTGAAGAAATGGACGAAGAAACAGGTATGCATATATACAGAGTTGGAGAATACTCAAGAATCATATCTCGCTATTTGGGATTTAGTGAAGATTTTTCTAACTCAATATACTATGCCTCTCAGATGCATGATATAGGTAAACTCAAGATACCGAGAGAAATACTTCGCAAACCTGGCCCGCTAACTCCAGAAGAGTACGAGATTATGAAAGAGCATACCATAGCTGGTGCTCTAATATTAGGAGACCACCAAAAGCTAATTATGGCTAGAGACATAGCTTTAGGACATCATGAAAAATGGGACGGTAGTGGATACCCCTACGGACTTGAAAAAGATAAAACACCAATAAGTGCCAGAATAGTAAACTTAGTAGATATATACGATGCTTTGAGATCGCCAAGAACCTATAAACCCGCATTTGACCATGAAAGGGTTGTAGAAATAATAACAAAGGGTAACCACAGAACAAAACCTCATCATTTTGATCCTGACATACTCCAAGCTTTTACCGAAATACACCATAAGTTTAACGAAATATATGAAAAATATAAAGAACAATGATTATTCCTTCCTTTCTTTAAGTTTCTTAATTTCCTCTGCAGTGTATTCCGAAAGTTTCTCGTAAGCATCAATTATCTTGTCTCTTTCTATAAGCTCTCTTCTAGCTAGTTCTTCAACCACTTCATGTGCTTTAGCAAGTTCTCTAAGTTGTATCATTTCCCGCCTAGCTAATTCTTCTACTATCTCATGTGCTTGGATTATTCTATCCCTCTCAAGTAGTTCTTTTCTAGATAGATCCTCAACAACCTCATGTGCCAAGTTTAACTTATCTTTTTCAATAAGCTCCTGCCTTGCTAACTCCTCAACAATCTCATGAGCTTTTATAATCTTATCCATAGTTATCTTCTCTTCTCTCTCAAGCTCTTGCACACTGTCATACGCCTTTATGACTTTATCAAAAAATTCTCTATTTTTCATTATATAACTCTGAAGATTCTCATAAGCGGACAGTATGTTATAAAGTTCAATAAACTGCTTCCTTTTCACTTCATCAAGTATTTCATAAGCTTTGACTATATTATCCATTTCAATCTTTTCTTTTCTCATAAGCTCCTCTATAATTTCATGAGCTTCTATTATTTTCAAAGCTGTTGGGAGATCAATATTTCCAACCTTAGGAGAGGCAAGATACCACTTCTCTCTAACTAAGTTCCTTGCAACTGTCCTTATCTTTGACTCCTCAGATTTTGGAATAAGTCCAAGCTGTATTAGAGAGTTTACAAAAACTTCCAGTAGAAAGTTTGCCGTCTTAATTATTTCCTCCTTCTCTATTCTTGCATAATCCTCAAGACTTTCATAAGCTTTGAGTATATCTATCGTTTCCTTTCTCTCTTTCTGTGCAAGGTCAATTACACTTTCCTTAGCCTCAGATTCCTTCTTCAGGCTCATAATCTCCTGCCTTGCTAATTCCTCTGCAGCCTCAAAAGCCTGGATTATCTTGTCTCTATCCTTTATATCCTTTGTCATCATATCAGCCACTATTTCCATAGCTTTTATAACCTTATCCTTATCAAGCAGTTCCTTCCTAGCAAGCTCCTCTACAATCTCCCTCGCAAGTATTTCTCTCTTCGCTTGCTTAAGCTCTTCAGCACTCATTTCTATTACTTTTTCCTCAGCCTCAATTATCTCATCCCTCTCTCTAATCTCAGACTGCGTCAAAAGTTGAACCCTCTCCTGTGCCTCTATGGTTTTATATGCGTCTAAAAGCTCATTTCTACTTATTTCCGAGACAGCTTCATAAGCCCTCACAATTTTCTCAAGATCCTTTATGATCCTATCTTTCTCCTCCAACTGTTTCTTAAGACTCTCAATGTCCTCTTCCATATATTCTACCCCCTAGAACAATTCAAGTGGTTTGTTCACATCCTTCTTCAAAAAGGTATGAAATCTATTGCTAGCACCCTCAAAGAGATACTTTCTCAGCTTACTTACATCCTTTATGTTCCTTCCAGCAACACAGAAAAATATTGTATCCCCATGCTTGACCTTACCCCACTTAAATAACGCATTAAGGTCATGGATTTGCTCACCACCATGAAAAACCATAACCTTAAGGTGTGGATATTTAACATTGTAAGACTCTATTATATTTTTCCAAGCCTCCACATTTCCATTGTGGAAAAGCTCATTTGTAACCTCAACACCATATTTAGGGGTAACTTGAAATGACTCATCACTGATTTCTTCTTTAACTTCACTTGTCACTACTTCCTCAGCTCTCACTTTCCTATCCTTGCTCCTAAGAATAGTATCCGCATCTCCTATATCCCTACCCTCAAGAAGATCAATCATTAACTTTATCGCATTTTCTTCTATCTCAACTTTGTTAGGATCGTCGGAAATACACTTGACGTAAACTACAATAAGCTGATTCTTAACTAGAAAGCCAACCTTACTAAAGTGCCTTTTAACCTTAGGATTTATAGCCATACACCCAACAGTAGGATTATGATAGATTAAAACTATATCAACCTTATCCCACGAAAGAACAGTATTGACAATACTATCAAAGTCATCTATTCCCCTAGACAGATTGTGAGATTTATACCTATAGCCAAACTTTTGAGCAAGCAAGGCATAGGATATTGGAATTATCTGTATTGGCTCAATTTCACCATTATCCAAATACTCATTTATTGAATCCGCTGGATTTCTACCTGATTTTATTGCATTCATCACCCCACTGGTCTTATAAAAATGCCTAAGCGATCTATTAAACCCATCCACAGTTCCTAAAGAGAAAAGGTACCTATTAATCATACTTAATACCTCTACCCTACTCAATATAAATAATACAGAAAAGCCACATTGTTGTCAAGAAAAAACAAAAGAGAACCTATATTTGAATTACATATCAGTCTTAGTTATAATTATTGAAAAAGGAGAGAGTTTATGAGTAAAAGTTCCAAAAAAGAAACACTAACCTGTTCATTCTGTGGCAAAACCTCAGATATGTTGAGAATAATAAAAGGTGACAATGCAAATATATGCGAAGAATGCATAAGAGTATGCAACTTCATAATAGAGAATGAAAACAAGGCAGTCACTCCATCAAAGGTTATAAAAAGGCTTCTCAAACCCATTGAGATAAAGAAGATTCTTGACCAGTATGTGATAGGACAGGAACATGCGAAAAAAATACTCTCAGTTGCAGTGTATAATCACTACAAAAGGCTAATCTCCGAAGAAATAGGCTTTAGTGGTGAGGTAGAGATAGAGAAAAGCAATATAATGATGATAGGCCCTACGGGCAGTGGTAAAACATACATGGCTAAGATTTTAGCAAAGATCCTTGATGTTCCCTTTGCAATTGCTGATGCTACAACACTCACTGAAGCTGGATATGTAGGAGATGATGTAGAAAACGTGCTTTTAAGACTTATTTTAAACGCTGGTAACGGTGAAATTACCGATGAGGCGATAGAAAAAGCACAGATGGGAATTGTGTATATAGACGAGATTGATAAAATAGCGAGAAAAAGCGAGAGTCCATCAATCACAAGAGATGTCTCAGGAGAAGGAGTCCAGCAGGCACTACTTAAGCTAATGGAGGGAACTATAGCATCAGTCCCCCCACAAGGTGGTAGAAAACACCCCAACCAAAAAGTAATATACGTTGATACTAGAAACATACTCTTCATAGTAGGAGGAGCATTCATAGGGCTTGAGGATATAATAATGAGAAGGCTAGGTAGAAACAAGATAGGATTCGTCAATGAGGGTAAAACCGAAAAAGTCCGAAAAGAAAATGTCCTAAGACACGTTCTACCAGAGGATCTCGTGAAGTTTGGTATGATTCCAGAATTTATCGGCAGAACCCCCATAGTAGCAGTATTTGATGAATTAACCGATGAAGAACTTAGAAGAATACTAACCGAACCTAAGAACGCAATAATAAAGCAATACCAGAAACTATTTGAGTACGAAGGAGTAGATCTAGTATTCACAAACGAAGCTCTAGACGAAATCGTAAAGCTCGCAAAAGAGAGAAAAACAGGAGCCAGAGGACTAAGAAGCATAATAGAAGACATTATGCTAAACATAATGTTTGAAATCCCTTCAATGCAGGGAGTAAAAGAATGCGTAGTAGACGCAGATGTTGTACTGAAAAGGAAAAATCCAAAGATCGTCTTCCACAAAGAAGAACCAAGATCAAAAGCTAAATCTGCCTAGAATTAAAAAACATCGGAGGAATGTAATGGAAGTAAAACTAATAGACTATTCCTCCTACCCTCTTGAAAAGCTATATGTAGCGTTTAGAACATGTTACTCCTCAAAGACTCCTATTGAAATATGGGAGGAAGTTACATCAAACGCAATACCTAAGGAGAAGATAGCCTCCTTTGTCAACGAAAGGCTGAAAACAGGACACTATTCACCACTTGAGCAAATAGTATTCTGGTTCGCAGTTGCTGGAATATCAAGAAGTTGTTCACATCAGCTTGTAAGGCACCACATTGGCATAAGTTTTGAACAACAATCTCAGCGATACGTCAAATACAAAGAAGACAGATTAGAGTTTATAACACCATCAACAATAGCCTCAAATCCTGAACTTTATGAGAAATATCAAAACCTTATGAAAGAAATAAGTGATTTCTATCAGCTTGCCATTAGTAAAGGTATTCCAGCAGAGGATGCAAGATTTGTCCTACCCAACGCCACACCAACTAACTTCCACATACTCGTCAACTTCAGAGAACTACAACATATAGCAGACCTAAGACTTTGCACAAGAGCTCAATGGGAAATTAGACAACTCTTAGCAAAGATGAGAAGTGAGGTAATGAAAGTTATTCCAGAACTAGGTAAACTCTTACAGCCTAAATGCGGTGAATACAGACTTGGTTACTGCGACGAGGAATACAAAGAATATGTCAAATGTCCTTTAGCAAAAGTAAGGCCCCACAAAGAGGACTTGTTTAAAATATATGAAGATCATGCAAAACTTTCCAAAACCCACACTCTCAGAGCCCAACCTCTTTCTGAAAAGGAGTTTGAGATCATAGAAGACAAACTAAATCCAGCAGACAGAGATACCTACTGAAACCAGTAGGAGAACTTATAAATCGCTATGTTAGCTGAAACTAAACTAAGTAGTAACACTAACAAACACTTCAATCAATAAAAGGAGGTAAGCCATGATAGAGTTTTCAAAAGCGGAAGCATTAGGAAACGATTACATTCTACTTGACCTCTTCAAACATAGAGAGTATGAGCTCTTCGTTGGGAAGATGAACAAACTTAGCCCAGTGTTGTCCAACAGGAATTTTGGTATAGGTGGTGACGGTGTTATACTAATAATACCAAACGACGAATACGACTGTGAGATGAGAATATTTAATGCAGATGGAAGTGAAGCAGAGATGTGTGGTAACGGTATAAGGCAAGTTGCTAGATACTTTTACGAAAATATCCAGAAAAAGAATGTTATAAAAGTTCTCACCAAAGCTGGAGTTAAGACAGTTGAAGTTATAGATGGAGAAGAATTTCTCTTTAAAGTTGATATGGGAACACCAATTTTCAACTCTGTAAGCATACCTATCAACACCTCCCTTCTTCCCAGAGATAAAATAATAGACGAAGAGTTTGACTTTGGTTTTGACAAATTCAAAATAAACCTTGTTTCCATGGGAAATCCACACTGCGTAATATTCACAGAAAATCTTTCAGATCTCAACCTAGAGGAAATAGGCCCTAGGATAGAAAAACACCCTCTGTTTCCAAATAGGACCAATGTAGAGTTTGTCAGAATCGTAAGTAACGATGAAATAGCCATGAGAGTATGGGAAAGAGGTAGCGGAGAGACAATGGCTTGTGGCACTGGAGCTTGTGCTTCAGCGGCAGTAGCATTCACAAACAAACTTGTGACCAGTAAGAAGATAAAGGTCCACCTACTAGGTGGTAACCTTATAGTAGAACTAGGAGATGACAATAACATCTACTTGGTAGGAGGAGCTAATATTGTATTTCACGGTATCTTTTTAAAAGAGTTAGCTCTTTAAACCTTCAAACTCAATTTTAGCAAGCCCTGCAGCACCTAACATACCAGCATTACCCCCAAATTTTGACAGAACTATTTCCAGCTCCTCCCTCAAAGGTGGCATAATATTATCAAAGGCTATCTTCCTAACAGGCTCTATAAGAAAGTTTCCAGCCAACGAAACCCCACCTCCTATCACCACCATCTCAGGGTTTAGCACATTAACCAATGACGCTATCCCAAGCCCTAAGTAGAAAAACATATTTTGAACCAAAAAGTTACAAAACTCATCTCCATCCTTTGCTAGTTCAAAAATCGTTTTTGCATCTATCTTATCATCTGGGAACTCTCTCAGCCTAGTGACAATATCTCTTTTTTTGTAAGAAAGAGCGTTTCTTATGAGTGCAGTTGCGGACCCATACGCTTCCCAACAACCAAACTTTCCACAGTTACACTGCAGTCCATTTGGAACAACAGTCATATGCCCTACCTCACCAGCGTAGTTTTTCACACCCCTGTATAGTTTACCATCAATGACAATTCCTCCCCCAATTCCTGTGCCTAATGTTACTCCTACAACAAATCTTCTACCCTTTGCAACTCCAAAAACTACCTCTCCCAGAGCAAAATTATTAGCATCATTGTCCACAAAGACAGGTTTACCAAACTCTTTCTTCAATTCATCAGCAACACTTATATTCTTAGCACCAGGAATAGCAGGCATTTCTCTTATCAATCCTTTCTTGAAATCAACAGGACCTGGTACTCCTACACCAATCGCGTTTACTTGACCATCCTTAAGCAAATTTGCTATAACTTTCTTAATGTTTGCTATAACTCTCTCCCACCCTAAATTTGCCTCAGTCGGAATCATGAGACTTGATATTATCTTACCATCATCATCAACAAGCCCAGCCTTTATATTCGTTCCCCCTAGATCAACACCCACATACATAAACCACTCCTTCGCTAAATTTTAAACACATAAAACCCTACCATTCAAATCCGAGGTTTGGTCACCCTCCCGAGAAAGTATCCAAAATATCATTCTTTATACTCATTTGCTTTCCAAGCTTCTTATCTCTCCACCAATAAGACCCACAGTTACCAAATAGGAGCTATAGGGAAATTGGAAGGTTCATTGAAACCTTCAGCTTACTTCCAAATACCGCAACTTCCTCAAAACTCATACCCTATCTGAAAATAAGTTTTCCAATTCTGATAATCCAAAAGTCTTCTTCCATCAAACGGAGAAGCAAAATCAAACTTCAGTTTAAAACCCACACCTAGAAGAACGCTTATCCCAATACCAACACCAACCTTGAGATCCCTGAGCTTGAACAACCCTTCCTTTTCATCAAAATATGTTAATTGCCACTTCAGAGGATCATCTCCAATAATTCCCGCATCCACAAACACACTCGCAAACACTGGGGGAAAGGAAAAACCAAAAGGCCCATACAATGCCCTTATTAAAGCTATTCTTAGCTCAAGGTTTGAGAGAAGAAAAGAAGTAGTTCTAAACTCTCCAAACTCATAACCCCTTATAGTGCCCACCCCACCAAGATAGAATTCCATATCCTTAGCAGACTGCCCAACCTTACCTCCTCCAACAATCCTAAACGCTAATGTGTCAACAAGAGTGATCATAAAGTAGCTTCTAAAATCACCCACAAAGGAAAAAAAGCTTCTATCACCTTCTACCAGAAATGGATAGTAGGAGAATTTAACTTGAGCCCTTATTCCATTAACTGGGCCAACAACTGTCCACAACGTAGAATCATAAGAATAGAGTAGTGAGATCTCGTTAAGAGAATATAGCTTCCTTGAATGATACCTAAATAAACCATAATCAAACTCAGGAATACCAAAATACTCTGCTCTTTCCAAAATTAAGTCAGCTCTAGAAAATGTAGAAAACGGATACGACACAAACCCAAAAATACCCGCTTTTGAGTAGTAGTTATGCTCAACTTCGTAAAACACAGAAGGCAAATAGAAAAAGTTCATAAGGGAAAATAGGTAGTTTCTAAGATTATAAACCTCAAAACCGAAGTCAAAATAATATTTGTAATTGGCATAGGATAAAAGGTAGTTCATCTCAGTAAAACTGAATGTTTCAAACCCCCCAACATAAGTGTTGTTAAACATAAAAGACAATCTCTGATCACCTAAAAGGTCACTAAAGCTAAGCCCCAAAAGCAGTATAAAGCCTAGGTCCGAACTCAAAGTTAAAGCCCCAGTTATATAGTCAACAGTAGGAATGATAAAATACCTTGAAGCCTCCCTATAGTCTATTTCCACTATCCTTGAACTCTCAAAGCTAAAGTTGCTCAGATCTGACTGAGAAATTTCCAGATGATTAGTTATAATCTCACCACCTAAGTTAGACATACTAAACTCTTTCTCATACAAGTTATAAGTAAGATTATCAACCGAAGAGAAGATTATCTTTGTTGAAGAAATATCTAACTTAGGAGAAAATGCACCAGTCACAATCTTAGAAAACCTTCTTATACTTAGCTCCTCAAAGCTGTAAACAAATATATTTCTAACTCCATCAATAGTTGAAACAAAAACTAAATATTTGCCGTCAACTGAGAGAAAAGGATTCTGCTCCTCACCTCCTATGTCTATAAACTTCTCCATCTTACCCGTATCTACCTCAATTCTGTAGATATCAGTATCTTGTGAGAATATACTTGACTTATTTCTTGACGTAACAAAGTATATATACTTGCCGTCACTTGAGATCCTAGGCTCAGAATCATAGAATAGATCATCTGTCAGTCTTCTCAGCTCCCTTGTATCAAGGTTGTATAGATATATATCTTCCTTATTTCCATCAAATCCCGAAAAAGTCACAAGCTTCCCATCTACAGAAACATCTGGCGAAGATATTATCCTTATCCCATCAAACCCTATCTGAAAAGTAGTGTTATTGGAGAGATAATATACGTTTATAGCATCCTTACCACCAGATTTAGACACAAAAACCACAACACCATTAGTAGATGCAGAAATATTATTCCTGCTTATGTGAAATTCAAGATAGTTTTCATTAAACCCTCCTATGACTAAAGTCTTAACCACCTTCCTTTGATTAATATCGTAAAGAACCACCTTTGGATATATATCCTTGTATGTCAAGAAGGCAACAAGATTCGTGGAGACAAAGGTAGGAATAAATTTACTATAAGTTTCTTCACCATAAGCCTCAGAGGTAATTGATCTTGCGAACCTGCTAACTTCGTCATAAGAAGAAAGCAAAGATAGGTATTTTTTTCTAGTCTCATAGACAAAAGATTTCTCAATATCTTTTAGTTCAATTCCAGTTTCAGCCTTGAATGGATCTTTAGAACCTGTCAAATAAGCCTTGAAAATTTTGTAAACTACTGGTTTTCCAAACCTATCTCCAACATACTTCAAAAAAGCTTGTCCTTGTTTATACACAAGGTAATACTCTTTCGGAGAGAGCTTATTTATATCCGAGAGCCTGCTTAGGGGAACTATCATGTTGTTTATCGTCACATCTCTAATAATCTCTTCGGAAGAAAAATCCCAGTCAGCAGAATAATACTCCGCCATACCTTCAATGAACCACAATGGTATTGAAACATCAAAGTTTCTCAGAAATCTCCTAAATTGCGGTGACTTCAGCGAATCAAACTGATAGGCATGCACCATCTCATGCTTGAGAATCCTCCTAAAAAACCCCCAGTTGCCATTTAGTGGTATAACAACTCTATTCTTCAAACCTTCAGTAAACCCGCCAATCCCCTCGTCTATGAAATTATCAGATATATTATTCGCTTGGAAATCAATCTGGTTAGGGAAAATTATAACCGGAAATACCTCATTAAGATCCTTCAATGTTAAACCCCTTAGTTCTTCATCAGCATCTTTCACAGCCCTCATAAGAAGCTTTGAAAGATTAGTCTGAGTAATATCTATAAACAACTTATAGTTCCCCAGATCGTAAATATACCAGTCATGGATCTGATGATTAACCTTGTTCTTACCAAACCCGAAAACATCTACATTACTGAAGAGCAAGACAACCAAACCCAGAATTATGTTAAAAGTGATACTAAATACCCCACCTTTCACAAAATAAAATTATAATAAAGGATCTGTTGGAAATCAATTTTGATACCTACTTCCAAATTCCCTAACAACAAAGTCCAAAATTTAACAATTAGGATAGTTTCTCTTTTATTTCTCTCGCAGTCCCTGACGGGACTGGGTAAGTATCTTCCAAGAGACTTAGTATGAAGTGAAGTTTCGTAATTGAACGAACGCTGTCTAGAACCGAGGGAAATAAGTAAACGAAAAGTTTAGAATTCTGATCACTCAAATTGGAATTTATTGATCCTCTAAGCAATTGCTTGAAATCAAAACGAATGAAAATCCATAATATTTTTCAATATGGACACAAGAAGAATCCTAAACAACTTCATAGAACTAATAAAGATATATAGTCCTTCACTTATGGAAGATTTCGTTTTTGAGTATCTCTCAAAGAAATTCAGAGAGCTAGGAGTAGTATCCGAGATTCAGATCAATGGAAAGGTAAAGAACATGATAGCATTTGTGGAAGGTAATGACAAAAGCAGAGATGCTATATTCTTCTGTGCTCATGCGGATACAGTAGAACCTAGTAAAGACATAAATCCAATAGTTGACGAGGAGAATGGAATAATAAAATCTGACGGTAAAACAATCTTGGGAGCAGACGATAAAGCTGGAATAACAGCAATGCTGGAATTATTATACCATATTAAGGAAGAAGCTCATGCTAAGTTCGGAGATATATACCTGATAATAACTTCAGGTGAAGAGATAGGACTAATTGGTGCGAGACATCTTGATACGTCGGTAATAAAAGCTAAATATGGCTACTGCTTAGACTCACACGGCGATGTAGGAACAGCAATAACTAAAGGCGTAATACACTATAGGTTCAAAGTGGAATGTATTGGCAAATCCTCACACGCTGGTATAGAACCTGAAAAAGGAATAAACTCCATAAAGATGTCCGCGTACATTATTGACAGATTACCTTCAGGCTCTCTAGACGAAGATACTGTGATCAACATAGGTGAGATAAAGGGCGGTAAAGCCACAAATATTGTTCCAGAGTACACAGTATTTGAGGGAGAGGTAAGAAGTTTTAAGCAAAGTAAAATAGAGAAAGAACTTGACAGAATAAAGGAAATATCCTTGGAAGCTAAGAAGAAATTTGGTGGCGAAGTAAAGATAGAAACAGAGAAACTATATGAAGGCTACGATATTCCCGAACACTCTCCTTCTGTTAAGAGGTTCGTTGACACCTGCTATAAGATTGGCATAAAACCCGTCTTAACTGTAACAAAGGGCGGTAGCGATGCCAATATCCTAAACGCAAAAAATCTGGAGACTCTGAATATATCTTGTGGCATGAGGAACCCACATTCTACCGAAGAGTTCATACTCATAAAGGACCTTATAGATATTACTAAACTTGTAATATCCCTAGCTACATCTTAAGCTTACTTTCTCTCTAAATCAAACAGAGACTGATCCTCCTCCTCTCTGATTTTTGCATCTTCAGGCTTTAACTCTATCTTTCTTCTCTCAGAAGGTATAATTCCCTGAGGTCTGAAGATAACCATAATCAGCATAAGAAGCCCAAATACCAACATTCTATACTCTGTAAGTTGCGAGCCTAGAACATCCCTAAGTAGCTCGGGAACACCGTAAAAAAGAATAGCGCCAACCACAACCCCAGGAATACTACCAATGCCACCAATAACCACTATAGCTACAAGCAGTATAGAATCCCAAAACTGTATTAAATTTGGTGTAATATACCCAACCTTGTGAGTATAGATTATCCCAGCAACTGCTCCAAAGATGCCACTTATCACGAAAATAAATAGTTTTAACTTAGCAACATTAACACCCATAAGAGCAGAGGCTATCTCATCCTCCCTTATAGCAACCAAAGCTCTACCAATTTTAGAGTTCTCAATTCTGTATGACACTAGGATACCTAATCCTATCATAATCAGTGTAAATATGTATACTTCCAGACTAGATTTGAGAGAATACACTACCAAGTTAATACTCTCAATAGTTTGCCCTACTCTTGGTAGGCCTCTAGGACCGTTCGTCAATGCATCCCAATTGTTAGCAACTAGCCTAACTATTTCACCAAAACCAAGAGTAGCTATTGCTAAGTAATCTCCTCTAAGTCTTATTACTGGCAGTCCTATCAGTAGCCTGAAGATCAAAACCGCAAGAATTGCAAAAGTCGCAGATAACAAGAAAGGAACTCCGCTTGTATTGAGTATAGCAGTGGTATAACAAGCAACTCCAAAAACTCCAATGAATCCAAGATCTAACAACCCAGTATACCCTATCACCAAGTTTAACCCAAGCGCCAGAAGAAGATAAACCCCCACTCTTATAGCAACATCAAGATAATACGAAGTCGCACCACCCGTAAGAGCATAGTGCACTATTGGAATAAACATAATGAGTAATATTACTAAGTAGGTTATAGTCTTTACCTTATCTTGCTCCCAAAAGCCAATAACCCCCTGTATTAACGCCTTCATATCCTAACTTTACTACATATCAAAGTATTCCTTAAGCATGTTCCTTATCTCAGGACTTTTCAGTTTCCTCAGAGCTTTCGTCTCAATCTGCCTTATCCTTTCACGAGTTACCTTGAATATATAGCCTACTTCCTCAAGAGTATGGACATATCCATCCTCAAGCCCAAACCTCATTTTAAGAACTTTCTGTTCCCTCTTAGGTAGCGTAGAAAGCACCTGTTCTATAACCTCTGAAAGGAGATTATTCATCGTCTTAGTATAAGGATTAACAGATTTAACATCCTCAATGAAATCCCCAACACTTGCATCATCATTTCTTGTAGTAGGACTGTCAAGTGAAATCGGATCCTTCATAGAGTTAAGAATTTGAGCAATCCTAGCTTCAGATATTCCCATCCTCTCAGCTATTTCATGCATCAATGGTTGTCTACCCAATTCCTCCATCAGCTCCCTCTCTGTCTTCTTTATCTCATTTACATACTCTATAAGATGTATTGGAATCCTAATAGTCCTGGATTGTTCAGAAATAGACCTAGTTATGGCCTGCTTTATCCACCAAGTAGCATAAGTGGAAAACTTAAATCCCTTCTTGTATTCAAATTTTTCAACAGCCTTCATCAAACCTATATTACCTTCCTGGATCAAGTCAAAAAGAGAAAGCCCCTTATTAACATACTTCTTAGCAATAGAGATAACCAACCTAAGATTTGCTTCTATCAGCTTATGTTTAGCAACCTCTATCTTGTTTCTAGCCTCAACTACCCTCCTATACCAATCTTCCAATAGAGAGAGATCGGTTATATTCAATTGTCTCTTGATTTTATTGATAGCAAGCTTAGCTCTCTTTATCCTAGCTATATCGGTTATAAGGTCATCATCTGTAAGTTCAGCCTCATAAAGGAAATAGTCATCCATATACTTAAGATCCTCCATCTGTTCTATCTCATCCACAGACTTACCATATTTAAGCTCTATGTCACTAAGAATCTTAAGGTTGGATTTCATCTCATTATACAAGTCTACTATCCTATCTGCACTTCTCTTTATAAGTTCCATATTCAGGTTAAGGTCTCGTATCTCATCAAGTAGCACTTTCCTAACTTCATTAACCTCATCTACCGGTACTACATCCATAGAATATTGATCATGGATCGTCTTTATCTTCTTTAACCCCCAAGTTACTACTTCTCTAAGATTCTTTATTCTGTCAGAAAGGGCTTTCCTATCCTTTGGTGAGAAGCTGTAAATTCTGGGAAGCGACAAAACCTCATACAACTTACTCCTACTCTCCTTCGCCCTATCCAGAGCTCTCTTTACCTCAAATATTATAACCCCAGATTCGTTAGCAACCCTATATATCTCCTGATTACCCTCCTCCATCTGCTTAGTAAGTTCTATCTCCTCCTCGTGAGTTAAAAGCCTATGACTTATCTTCTTCATATAGATCCTCAGAGGATTATCATTTGCAGGGAATCCATCAAGATTTATAAGCTTAGTGTCAATATCTTCATCTTGCTTAACTTCCTCAATTATTTCAATACCCATCTTCTGAAGAATCATGAACAAGTATTCTATCTTCTCGGGATCAAACTCTTCCGGCAGTAAATCGTTGATCTCATCATAAGAAATCCTACCCCTAATTGATGCGATGGAAATAACTTTCTTAACAGCAGGAATACTCATTATCTCTTTCTCTATATCAACATCCTCTTCCTCTTCCTCACCCTGATTCCCAACTTCAGAGTGACTTACCTCCTCCACATCATCCTCAGAAATCTCACCCTCATCCTCACCATACAAACCCTCATCAACATCATCCTGCTCTTCAGAGTCACTATCAATACTATCTAACTCACCAATAGCATCCCCACACTCTGATTCTTCAACAAAATGAAATCCTTCTAACTCTTCACCAAATTCATTCTCTTTCCTTTTAGCCTTGTAACCCATAAAACCTCCTAGAAACTAAAAATATAAAAACTTGCAAAAATCCACAACTAAGTCCAAATTGTAAAAATTTACCAGATTTTCACTCCTATGTATAAACAGAGAACCCAAAGTACTCCCTGCGAAGGACTTTCCACTAGCAGAAAACATAAGTTAGTGAGAAAAATAACTCTATATAATATATACAAGAAAATATACAAAAATCCTAAGGTTTCGTCAAGAGTCTCAACTTTTCTTTCTCTACCTCAATCTGCGCCCTTATAAGGTTAACTTTCTCCTTCACTAATGCTCTCTCCTCAGGAGTCCTTGTTAGATGGTAGGTGGATAAAAGGTAGTCAATCTCTCTGTTCAACTTCTCTATAATCCCTCTAAGCCTACTAACTTCATCAACAGGCACATACTCGGATAAGTTTGTAATGTAAGTGACATTAGTAAAGAAATTTGTAAAGAAGTTGGTGTAGTAATTGGTGATAGTAAGAACATTTGTTGTGCCAAAATTTGTAACAACTTCCGTCTGTTTTACACCTAACTCCTTAAGCTCAACCCTTTGTTCCTTCGTTTCAAAAGAAACCCTGAACTTTCTAAATACCTCTCCCTCAAAATTCGTAGACACTGCAACTCCTGAAATTTTTGCCTTAACCTCATATTCTCCCTCAGCTAAACCCGTCTGAGGAAATATACTCCAAGAAAAAGCCACAGAATCTCCTATCTTTAGATTACTCAATGAAACATAATTCAAGTTAGTGATGTAAAAGTGGTTAGTGTTAATATCTATTCTGACTAGTAAATCTCTTATGTCAACCCCAAGTGTATTCTCAATAGTTACTGATGCTGTGAAAGGAAAGCTCTTAACAACCTCCGGAGTAGTAAGAGACACAGAGAAATTATCAAACTTTCTAAGAGTATCTCCATAGATCCCATACATAGTTGAGTAAAGTGTTAACTCCTGAGGTTTAAGCTTTGCCTCTTTGAAATACACTGCAACTGCACTATCTCTTCCGCCAAAGAGCCCACCTCCAAAACTCGCCCCTACTTCCGGCACATAAAACCACTTATCCCTATCCAATTTACGCCAATTTGCAAAAACTAACATTGCAGGAGTAGAAACACCCTCTATGCCACTAACTATTCCCATAGTTCTAACTTTTGGGTTTTTAATAGAATCAAAAGAATACCAGATATACGGCATATTCCCCTCGTAAAATACTGTCTCTCTGTCAATCTTTCCAAAAAATGGCACAAAAAATGGAGCTTCATCACCTTCCCCTAAAATAGTATCAAGTAACAGTCTTACGGAAATTTTATGTTCCCTCTTATCTTCGTTAACTATTACATAACTTACCCTAACCATATCGTCCCTTAGAGTGAACGGATTTGTTACTATCTCTATCACCTGCAACATCTTGATTTTGTCAAATTTCTTAGGCCTCCATGTCCACACAAGCTTGTTTTTTGAAATACCTGGCCTATTTTCAAAATACCCATCATCAGTTCCTACTGCAAACCCTTCCTCATCAACCATCAAACTCGGATAAGTAGTAGGAGGCATTTTCTCAAACAACATTCTCTTCCTATCATCATTCGGATTATCAGGATCACCTAAAAGAGTTGCTACATAAAACCTACCACTTGAATTATCCATCACAACCTCAACATACTTTGAAGCAATAGAAATTTGGGCAAACAAGTCACAGTAAGAACCGAGAAAAAGTAGCAAAAAAACAACTATGTAACCTATTAACCTTCTACTAACCAACACCCTTAATTTTCGGAAGAAGGGACTTTTTACCCTAAAGCCCCCTGAAACCACTTGCAAAAAATTCTACTTAGAGCAATAGAAAACTACCAAGGAATAACCTTTAGAGTGAAAGCTATTCCAAAGTCTCTAGCATTTGCAATACCTTTAGCAAACTCATTCTGCAAATAGAAATTATCTCCCAGCTTTGCACCAAAAAATACACTCACCCCAGCTTCTCCCTCAATGAGCCTAGAACCAAATGTTGAGCCATTCTGAGCACTTTGATACTCGGCACCTAAACCAACTAAAGCACTATTTCCTATGAGATAAAACAAACCAACATGCCCACCAAGACTATACTCTATCACCTCTTTCTCAAGATCCGCAAGTGTGAAAACAGGATGAACAACACCAACCACAGATCCAACATAAAATATTCCAGGCACCGAAAACTCAAATGTCATATCTCTACCAAATATAGCTTGATGATGCTCCAAAATAACATCAACTGTAAACCTGTCAGCAAAAGGTAAAACCTGTGACAGGAGATTATAGACAAGCCTTATTCCAAAACCCTCCACTTCCAATACCTCAGTTCTCGTAATCTCCTTACTTGCAATCCCCAGTTGCAAAGATAAACCATCAGTAATACCATAAAAAAAGTTAAGATTAGCAAAGAAGGTATCGTTTTCTGGTAAAACCACACTGTTTCCAGAATACTCAAGAAGAACATCACTTACGAATTTACCTTTTGGGTAAACCATAGAATATTTGTTAAGAAACAAGTATGTATCAAAGCAAGCTTCTCCACCTCCTACAGCTAAGACAATCACAGACAGAGCAAAAATCAATCTTTTCATATATTCCTCCTTCTAAACTTTTTAATTGATTCCATAACTTCGTTTCCACAAATATTACAATTCCTATAAAAATTATAGCCTTTACTTCCCGAGAACCAGTGGAAACAACCTTCTAGCAGAAATTCAACAAACAAGCTGAAGCACTACTTTTCAGCTTTAACTTTCTCTAACAGCTCTTTCAAGAGTTTCACTTCATACTCATCAACAACGGACTCATTGGAAGGAGGAAGCGAAAGCCCTTTTTCAATAAGCTCTCTTGCTTTCCTATATTCACCCTTGCTTATTAGAAACTCAGAGTAATACCTGTATGCTGTCCTATTTGGGTATTTTATAGCCATCTCAAAATCCTTCACTGCCTTATCCGCATCTCCTATACTTATAGGCCAACCAGGTGCTTTCGCATATACTCTGCCTCTAACTATGTAACCTGCACCATCTCTAAAAGAAGGGTTCTTCTTTATAACCTTTGTCATAAGGTCAACTATAGGACCCGCAAGAGCTAAGCTATTCATCACACCCCTTTCTTCAGCCCATGATCCATAAGCTACACCAAGAAAATAGTTCCCCTCAACTCCATCAGGATTAACCTTTACCGCATATTCACCAGCATTTTTAGCTTCTTCAAATATTGCCTCTCTGGATCTTTTATCTTTTACAAAATAAAACCCATAAAACCTAGCAAAAGCACAAAGTTTCCACGCATTCTCGTAGTTTTTATCCTTTGCAAAAGCCTCCTTGTAATGCTCATATAAGCTTTTTGCATCTTCTTTGGTTCTTATATCCTTAAAAATCTCCGGCATTGCAAAAGCCGGCAAAAGCAAAATGAGCACAACCATCAAAACATACCTTCTCATACTAAACCTCCCTAAAAAACCAATCTACCTGAGGTCAAGTCCCACTAATAATCAAGTATTATTATCTCAAACTACTGCTTCTAATGTAAAATTATACCCACAAATTACAACAAAATCCAATTACAACTGAGAGTAACCTTTTTTAATAAAGTTCAAGTACTTTATTTCATAAACTTAGATGCAGACTTTCCATAAGGTATCATCTTCGGTCTTATACCAAGTAACTTCAAAATCATATGATAAACTATCATTATTGCGGTATATAAGGTTAAAAATGGATGCAAAAGAAATACAAACTTTCTATGTTTCATAGAGAGTAATATACCATCAATTAACGGAGCTAAAACTGAAAACGAATATGGCAAAAATAATATCTTCCTTAGCTTTCTTAAGCCCGATAAAAACTCTTCTCTATTTGAGAAACCAGTTCCTGGTATTTCTTTGTAGTGAACATTAACCATAACCTTCCATCTCAGTTTTGACAGATATCTACCAAGAGTTGCCGATGAATAGTGTATCACATACTGACTCCTTACGACTCCTATACTGTAAGCTGACTTAGAATAAAGATAGAACACCTTAGGCACAAACGTGTAATCTTGCAACTGTCCCTTCAGCAGTTCAACCAATGAATCCTTCTCAACACAGTTAGAAGCATTCAGATCTATCAATAGCGAATTGTCTTTCGAAAGCTTAGTTTTGTCAAGAATTATCAGATCACCATCTACCAAACCACTATATCGGTTTTCAACAAGTTCCACAAAAGATTTGTAATTCTTCAGTTGATAAACATACGAAGAGAAAGGATCACCGAGGAGGTTTATGTAACAATTAATAGGATTGAAATTATCTGGCGTGATATATCCTCCCGACAAGATCATTTTCAAATTTTTATACTTCTCAAAGAAATTTAACCTCTCCTCAAAGGTCCTAGCACTGCATATAACTTCATCAGAGTCCAAAAAAACCAAGTACTTACCTGTTGATTTCTGAATACCTATATGCTTTGCGTATTCTTGCTGGAAGAGTTCATTGTCTAACACAAT
Source organism: Brevinematia bacterium (assembly GCA_039630355.1). Lineage (NCBI taxonomy): Bacteria > Pseudomonadati > Spirochaetota > Brevinematia > Brevinematia bacterium. The sequence goes on along the minus strand of JBCNVF010000010.1, from coordinate 378 downwards.
CGCTCCATACTCTTTAGCTATTTCGACAGTTTTGTCAGTAGATCCACCATCAACCACTAGTATTTCTATGTTTTCTCTACCAATAGTCTGACTAATCACAGAAGATAAGCATATCTCCAAAGTTGATTGAGAATTTAGAGTAGGTATTATCACAGAAAATATCTTACTCATAACTAAATGCCTTTACTCTTAATTAAGAAATCTAAGGCATCGTTTACACCAAAGTCAAATTGCAACTCTATCCATAAAACTCCCTAATTTTTCTCTCAACAAACTCCTTAAATCTTTCCTTAAATTTGCTGGTAGAGAACCTTTCCGAATTTTTCCTTATTTCTAGAGAATCTAGCTTATCCTGTATCTTTTCAAATCTTGTTATAC
>JBCNVF010000009.1 GCA_039630355.1 Brevinematia bacterium | reverse complement strand
AACTTAACAAACGTCAATACTTTCAAAAAGTTTGTGGATGAAGCCCATATGAGAGGAATGGCGGTAATTCTTGATCTTGTGTTTAACCATATAGGACCTAGTGATGACATTATAGCAGGATACGATCCGGCATACAACTGGGAAAATCCGCAGACTTATTGGTATTCCGGCAAAACACCTTGGGGACCAAGGTTTAACTATTCTAATCCTATTGTCAAGAAATTCCTAATAGACAGTGCAAAGTATCTTATGAAGTACTACAAGATAGATGGATTTAGATTTGATGCAACTTACTATATTGCCTATAACAACGAGTGGTCAGATGGTGGGGGATTCTTGTATAGTATGGCTAGAGAGTTAAGAACTTTCGCTTCAAACGATGGTAATGGTCCTAATTTATTGCTTATAGCTGAAAACCTTCCAAACTGGGCTTGGATAGGTAATAAGAATGGAGGAGCCTTTGATAATCAATGGAATGTTGAGCTTACTCACGAGCTTAAGAAACTGTTTTATAGTGGTCCTGGAATACTGGATATGAATAATCTAAGAAACAGAATCCTAGCAAGTGATTTGGATAATGGGCTTAATAATCAGAACCCCTACGGTCTAATTGCTGTGCAGTATTTGTCCTCTCATGACGAGGTTGCTAATGGTAAAAGGAGGCCTGCTAGGGACTTAAAGAGTAGAGGTTGGGGTAACAGTGACTACGATGCACAGTATCAGACTATCACAGGGCTTGCTACCGCACTTTTCGCAAGAGGAATACCAATGATATTTATGGGTGATGAGATATTGGAAGGATATTATTCAGGAGACCAAGAATGGTTTAGAGATGATGTTCCAGTAAACTGGTCTAAGTTTACAAACCAGAGAGTTACGAACACTTTCCGAGCAATAAAGGATCTGATAAAGATCAGAAAGGAAAGGGTAAACAAACCTCAGTATGTAGGTATTGAAGTAAAGCATTTAAATTCCAGCGATAAGATTATAGGGTTTGCAAGGTATGGTGGTGGTAGCGATGATATATATGTCATAATAAACTATGACAAGCGTAGCTATGCAAATTACAATATTGAATTTCCATATAATGCAACTTGGGATCTTATCTTTGCTTCACCTAGTGGTGCTTATGGTGACGGAGGGTTTGATGGAAACTTGAGAAGTAGTGTAACCGGAAACTATGTGACTGTTGGTATTCCAGAATATGGTGTTCTGATATATAAGAAAAGATAGCAACAGCTACTTATCCTTCAACTCTAGCGTTAACCTCTAAGATCTTACACTAGTTTAGTCAATAAGGTCTAAAATCTGTAGTTGGGTGTAATTTTTCTCATTGCAGTCTCAGTAAATGTTTTTCTCAACAAGCACTTAAGAGACTTGGTATAAAATGAAATTTTGTGATAACAAACTCTTATCTGGAGGCAAAGAAAGTAAGTAAACAAAAAGTTTGGGATTTTACCTATTTGTCTAATGGAAGTCAGGGTTTGTTGGAGTTTAATAATTTAAGTTGAAATCAACTTATGTAGTGTATATAAACTTTTGCTACATGAGTAAGATAGATGAGGAGAGGGTAAAATTCCTAGTTTATCAATATCAGAGTGGAAACAGTTCCGTCCTAAATGCTTTGATAAGGGAAGTTTCCCTTTATGTTTATAATTTCCCGTTGGTTGTTTATAACAGACCCAGAGATGAAGCTAGTGAGTTCTACATATACTTTATGGAGCGTTTTGAAAGTGTTGTGAGAAACTTCAGAGACAGGGGGTTTAAGTTCTCAACCTATCTGACCGCTTCTTTGATAAACGCCTACAAAAATTTTTTGGCAGTACGGCGAAAAACGATAAGAGTTATATATGAATCGGAGCTAAATAGTATGAATCTTTTGTGTTTCTTTCAAGAGGAAATCGGTAAGGAAGCTGACGAGATGGTATTAAAAGCTGTAGAATTTTTTGATCAGCTTGATGAGTTTTCAAAACTCATAATAAAAACCTTCATATTTGAGCTTACACCTGAGGACTTAAAGTTGGTGTCTAGATACACTGATAAGCCGATAGAGCAGGTTACAAGAGAATACGAGGAGATACTTCAGAGGGTTGGCAAGAAGTATGAAAAGAGAAAAAAGTTGATTGATTCGATAAATGCAAATCCTAAGAAGCGTAAGCTGGAAAGACTTAGGTCATTGAATATTCTTTGTGGGTATGCAGATGTTGGGAAACTCCTTAACATGAGTGTTAGTAATGTTGGTGTAAGCCTTAAGAGAATAAGAGATAAGTTCAGGAGTTACATAAGCAGTGGTAAGTTTTCAACTACTACGTAAACTTCTATTTCTTAAAGCTAAATTTACTCTTCAGAGATGCCTTGTTGGATTTCTTCAAGAATTATGAGAGTTTCATTCAGGATTGATTTGGTTTCTACTAACATCTGTTTTATGTTTGTGAACAAAGAAACGCCTATAGTTATCTTTTCTAGAAAATCCCTAAATTTCTTGATCTGTGAAAATAGCATGGATATGGTGTTGTCAATGTCTTTGAACTTAGACTCTGTTTCTGAGAGACGGTATACTTCTCCATGGAAGACGTTCATAAGGCTGTCTAGAGTCTCCCCTGCCAAGCCTATATTGTATTTGATTCTGTCAGAGTGTTTTAGTATACTTTGAGAACTTGAACTTAGATACTCAAAAAGATCCTTAAACTTGTTGAAAGTATTTTGCATTTGTAAAACGTAGTTTTTAATGTTATTGTTTATGGTTACAATTTCATTTACAACTGTATCCATTGTTCTGCTAGCTTTGGTTTTGAAGGATTCTATCTGCACGTTGGTTGAAATTACGCTTAGTGCGCTGAGTTCGTCAAATATGAACTCCATGTTAGTTGATACCTTACTCTCTTCTGTCAAAATATCAGTTAATAGTGTTGTTACTGAGTCTATTTTTGCCATAAATGAACTTAAGATTGGGTTTATGTCCTTAAGTATTTTAGTTATTTCGTCTCTTTTGGTTATCTTTGATGAGATTTCCTCATAAGATGAAGCAAATATTTTTCTGATCCCGTCAGTTGTATCCTTAGCCTTGGATAAATAGTACTCAAAGCCTAGAATGTATGTAGAAAGATCTCCAACTAATTGGTTCGTTTCGTTCTCAAGAAAACTGTATTTATTCTCATATTCCTCAAAGAGTATAATGTTTTTTGATATCCTCTGCTTTAATGACTCTATATTTGAGAATATTTCTTTCTTTTTGTGCGAGAAGAGTTCTAATTGTAATTTGAGAGCATTTATTAGTGAATTACTGTCATCTAATTGCTTCCTTAGTGAAGAAATTTTTTCGCTGAAGGAGTTAGTTAAAAAATCGTAACTCTTGATGTTTTCAGGGTTGTTTATTGATATAAATCTTTTCAGGTCTTCTAGAAAGAAGACTAGTATGACACTACTGAGGGAAATTATTATGATTTTTACCTCAAGGAACAGGATACTACCTGCTACTGCAAGTATGGAGATAATGAAGTTTTTTGATAATAATATGCTTGGGAGTATAGCTTTTGAGGGACTACTTTTTGTGAAAAAGTCACAGGAGGAGAGGAAGATAACGCTGTTAATAAGTATTGCAAAAAGTGCTTTTAGGAAGTAGTAAGGCTGTTCTATCTTCAGAGCTATTGGCAGAAATATGAAAGAGAAATTACCTAGAAACAATAGTGCATTGAAGTGTAGTTTTTTGGAAGTTAATAGGAAATTCTGTAGAAGGGTTATTAGGAAGTTTATAAAAATGGAGATGGCAAAAAGATATGAAACATTCTTTAAAAGTTCGGTGTAGCTTGGGACTATGTCCAGAAACAACCAAAATATTACCAAGGCTAAAAGCAAAGAGACTGCAATATTAGTGGTTAGTAAAGCTGTAGGGTTTTTACTATCCATATTCGCAAATTATGAAAATTCCATTTCTCTCAAAACAAGTTTGTTTGTAACAGACAGCAGGTCACAATTTTCATTAGACAAGTTGCAATACTTTAAACTTTTTGCTTACACACCTTTTTGGTTCCAGATAGTTCTCGTCGGTTACAGAATTTCACTTCACATCAAGCTTCCTAGGTGTTTACCAAGAGTAGTATTTACTTACGTCCGATATAAAGGGAGGGTATTTCATCTCTCTAGATCGTCAGTTAAGTTCGTATCCATTTGGCATGATAAGAATTGGAAAGGGATTTAAGTGAGAAAGTAGTTTACTATTGCTTTTTTGCGAAATTTTGGGTAGGTAAGCTATTTTAAGAGTTATGGAGTGGGAGGAAACTACAGGCTCAGTGTTTAGAACAAATATAATTTAGATATGGTTCTTAAAGATGATGTAGTCTTCATTGTGGATAAACAAGATCACTTCTTGCTTTTTGAGAAACCTTTATTTGAGGTTTCAGTTGTTAAGCTTGCTGATTTAAAAGAGAGTCTTAGAGTAGTAGATGAATTTGTGAGGGAGAAGCTGTATGTATGTGGTTTCATTTCTTATGAGGCTGGATACTCTATACTTAATCTTCCGGCTAAAGCTGTTGATGATAGGTTACCTATTTTGTGGTTTGGAGCGTTTCTGAAACCTAAATTAGTGGAAGTTACTACTAGTGGTGGAAACTACTCTATCTCAAACATTGGTCCATCCTTGGATTTAAAGGAATACTTAGAAAAAGTAGATATCTTGAAAAGGTATGTAAAGGATGGTTATACCTATCAAGTTAATTTCACATTTAAGCTCTTTTTTGATTTTGATGGGGATCCTTTAGCTTTTTTTCTAGACTTGAGGAGGAAACAAAGGGTGAAGTATGCGAGATTTGTGAAATACTATGATGTATATATTTTGTCAGTTTCACCTGAACTTTTCTTTTCGGTTAAGGGTGATAAGATAGTAACGAAGCCGATGAAAGGAACAATAAGAAGGGGTAGGTTTTTGGAGGAAGATTTGTTGCTTATGAGGACTCTCAAGATGAGTGAGAAGGATAGGGCGGAGAATTTAATGATAACTGACTTGCTTAGGAATGACATAGGCTCAATATCTAAATTTGGGAGTGTAGGGGTCAGAAAAATGTTTGAGGTTGAGAGGTATGAAACTGTTTTTCAGATGACTTCAACAGTTGAAGGAAACTTGAGGGAGGGTGTTAAATTTAGTGATGTAGTTATTAACCTTTTTCCGGGAGGATCAATAACAGGAGCGCCTAAGAGAAAGACTGTTGAGATAATCAGTGAAGTTGAGACTTTGCCGAGAGGTATATATACGGGCACAATAGGTTATATTTCGCCAAACGGGTTTTCGGAGTTTAATGTTGCGATCAGGACTCCTATTATCTGTGGAAGTAGGGGGGAGATGGGGGTAGGTAGTGGAATCACTTGGTATTCCGAACCAGAGGATGAATATAAAGAGTGTCTTTTAAAGTCAGATTTTCTTGTATCAAAACCACATCCAGAGTTTGAACTCGTTGAAACAATACTACTTAGAAATCATAGGTTATGCCTATTGAAATATCACCTAAGTCGCCTTAAAAAGTCAGCAGAGTATTTTTCTTTTAGATATAACAGAAAAGTTATTATTGAGAAGCTCAGGAGAGTAGCTGAGCTTGGCGGAAAGTTCAAGTTGAGACTATTGCTAAGTCGGGAGGGGAGAGTCAGAGTTGAAGTGAAGAAGTTTGAAACAGTTAAGAAGAGGGGTTTCGTGAGGTTATCAGAAGATAGAGTTGATAGTAAAAACAAGTTCTTATACCACAAAACTACTAATAGAGAGGTTTATGACTATTACACAAGGAAAGCTAGGGAAGAGAGACTTGTTGATTATGTATTCCTCAATGAGGATGGCTATGTAACTGAAGGAAGTATTAATAACATTATCATATTTAGTGGAGGAAAGTTCATAACACCTGACAGAAGGTCTGGGCTTTTGAGGGGGACTATGCTTGAGTATCTCTCAAGAAAATATGGCATCGTTGAGGAGTTTATAACTCTCCGTGATCTTTTAGGTTCTGAAAGGGTGTTTATGTGTAATTCTGTTAGTGGTATAAAGGAAGTTAAGGTGATTATTTGACTTCGTCAATTTTTTTCAGTGTCTCCTCGTCTAAGACAACAATATTCTTGTTTTTATCGTTTAGGAGTATTTTCCCTTTGTAGAAGGTTATGAATGTATCTGGGTGAACTTCAATATCTGATGTAGCAACTTTGCTGAGGTTTTTGTCAAATTTACCAAGGTAGTATTTATTGTTTACTATTGTTATTGCGAATAGAAAGTTATTGTTGACTTCAACAAAACTTCTCCAAAAAATATTGTCCTTTCCGATGATTTTGGGTTCCACTGTATCAGTATCAAGTAACACTAGAAAATGTTTATCACTATGAGAGCTTTCGTATCCTATTACAATTGCACCCTCTCCGTAGACATAATACTTAAAACCACATATTTTGGTGAAACTGCTTTGCTTGATCGTTTTCATGTTTTTAAGATCTATAAGATACATCCTGTTGTTATAGTGCCCTTGGGGTTCAAAGTCTTGTTTTTTCAGGTAATACATCTTGTCGCCTACTATTATTCTATCACCAGAGGCCAGAGTCTTACCTTCTCTTTTTGCTATCTCTTCTTCTTTCTTTTTAAGTTCTTCTTCTTTCCTTTTAAGCTCTTCCTCTTTTTTTGCGATATTCTCTTTATGTTCTAATGTTTCCTCGTCTTTCTTTATTCTTTCTTCCTCTTTCTTTATTTCTTCTTCTTCTTTCTTAGCTTCTTCTTTTGCTTTTTCTAGTTTTTCCTCCTGTTCTTTTATCTGCTTTTCTTTTGTCTCCAGTTCTTTTTTCTTTTCCTCAATCTTAGCTAATTCTTTATCAGTGGTATCGCCTTTTGACTTTAGTTCTTCTTCCTTTCTAAGCAGTTCCTCTTTCTCTTTTTCAAGTTCTTCTCGAGGTTGTTCAAAAAATAGATGGATGGCTTTAGTGGACTGGTAAGGATAAAGGAGGGTTTGC
>JBCNVF010000008.1 GCA_039630355.1 Brevinematia bacterium | reverse complement strand
AGCAGGGAAGGCCGATGTTTCAGAAGTTAGCGGATGAGATAGTGAATGCGTATAATGAGACGGGGAATGCGATAAAGAAGAAGTTGGAGATGCACAAGATGGCTGAGGCTAATAAGGCCTTCGCACACTATAGATGGTAGCCTAGTTCCAAAGTGACTGAGTTAGAGTTGCTTAATTTTTTGTGCGTTAACTGAAGATTTATTGAAGGAAATGGTAACAGCTTTTGTTAAAACTTAGGCATAAGATTGAGGAGGTAAGTATAAAATGAAAATTTCGGTTAAGCAAGTTTCTGAGGTTAGGGGAGAGTTTTTTGATGCTGTGGTTGTCTTCTCTTTTGAAGGTAAGAAGGTTAGGAGGGTTTTTGATAATTCTCTGACTAAGATTGTAAGTGAGATTGTGGAGAGGGAGAAGTTTTCCTCAAAATTTGGTGAGCTTTTGGTGGTTTATAAGTATAAACTGCCCAGAAGCCTTAGGTTTAACAAGATTGTTATCTTGGGAGCTGGTAAAGAGGAAAAGTTTGATTCTGAGGCTTTGAGGAAGTTGGGAAGTGTAATATCAAAGAATGCTGAGAAGTATAATTATTCTTCGGTAGTGGTTACTGATGGATGGGCTTTGAAAAAGCTGGATTATTCTCTGGCTTTTAGGGCCTTAGTTGAGGGATTGATTTTAGGAACGTACAAATTTGACAGGTTTATGTCCAAAAAGGAGGAGGATGGTAAGAAAGTTGAACTTAGAGAAGCTGTAATTCTTAGGCGAGGTGGTAGTGTAGGGTTTGAAGAAGTTGTAGATAAAGTAAAAGTAGTAGCTGAGAGTGTTTTTCTAGCGAGGGATCTTCAGAACCTTCCGTCAAATGTTGCTACTCCGTCTTATATTGCAAATATTGCAAAGGAGGAGTGTGAGAAGGTAGGTGTAAGAGTGAAAGTGATAGGTAGGGATGAAGCTGAGAGTATGGGAATGAATCTATTTCTTGCGGTTGCCAGAGGGAGTGAGGAGGAACCGAAGTTTGTTGTTATGGAGTATGAAGGTGGTGGTGATAAGTGGTATGGGATTCTGGGGAAGGGTATAACATTTGATACGGGGGGAATATCTTTAAAGCCTTCTGAGAAGATGGAGGAGATGAAGTTTGATATGAGCGGTGCTGCTTGTATTATTGCGACAATTATTGCTATTGCAAAACTTAAACTGAAGGTGAATGTTGTTGGCATTACTCCTCTTACTGAGAATATGCCTGGTGGCAGAGCTACGAAGCCGGGAGATATTGTTAGGGGCATGGGGGGAATATATGTTGAGATAGTCAACACTGATGCTGAGGGTAGGCTTATACTGGCGGATGCACTAGAGTATGTGAAAAGGTATAAGCCGGAGTTTGTAATTGATGTTGCTACACTTACTGGAGCGTGTATGGTTGCTCTAGGGTATGAGGCTGCAGGACTTATGGGGAACGATGATCAATTGAAGAGAATTATAAAAAGCTCCTCTGAGAGAACTTTCGAAAGAGTTTGGGAGTTACCACTTTGGGATGAGTATGAAGAGTATATAAAGAGTAACTTTGCGGATGTTAAAAATGTAGGGAATAGGTATGGGGGTGCTATAACTGCAGCAATGTTTCTTAAAAAGTTCGTTGACTACAAGTGGGCACACTTGGATATAGCTGGAACTGCTTTCTCGGATAAAGAGAAGTATTATATCTCCAAGGGTGGAACAGGGTTTGGAGTTAGGTTGCTTTTAGATATTTTTGAGAACTTGGAGAAGTGATTGATGAGAGTACTTTTAGTTTCACCTTCTAGAATAGTTAGGGACTGCTTCATATCAGAACTTATTCCGAGAGGAATTGTTTTGTCTTGGTGTGAAAATGTTTCTGACGCTCTTTCCGAGATGAGAGAGAAAAAGACTACATTTGATGTAATGGTTTTGGAGAGTGTGAGTAAATATGATACTATCAATTTTCTCTCAATGTTCGGAGGACTTGAGGTAAGACCAATAATTGTTCTTTACACTGAAATTCATTCCCATGAGGAGCTGTACGATTACTTAAAATTGGGGGTTGGTGGTTTTTTACAAAAGCCTTTGAATCCGAAAAATATCTTTCCAGTTATTACCAGGGCTTACGAGAATTTCAAGGGTGCTCCTCCTGAGAGAAAAGTGGTGAGGGTGCAACTTGAAGAGGGGGAAGGAATTGTTGAATTTACTTCCAAATCGGGAATTAGGGTTATTGGAAATATAATTGATTTAAGTGTTGGAGGTTTGGCTTTTTCTTTTGCTCCAAAGTATGCTAATGCTTTTGAGGAAGGGGAAGAGATACATTATTTGAAACTTATACTTAGAAGTGATGAGACTTCTCTTAGGGGAAGAGTTAAAGCGAAAGACAACGAAAGGAGGGTAGGAGTTGTAATATTTACCGAACTCAATGTTGATGCTGTACAGAAGATATCAAGGTTTATATTCTTCAAAACGTCTGCGTAGTGAAGTTTATATTGCTTTTCTAGGTTATGGAAGGAAGGTCATTGTGTTTTTCTTGGGTTTTTGCTAAAAGTCTGAAATATACACCTCTTCAATGTCTATATTATCGTTTAAAATTACTTGAGCTACCTGTCTTACTCTCTCAGAGAGATCGGTAACAAAGAATTTTTCAGTTCTTTCGTTTCCATCAGACAGCATGTTTTTCTCTTCTAGAACTTTCTTAAGCTTAATTCCTGCACATTCCCCAGGGTCTATTAACTTCACATTTCCCATAAACTCTTTTATTTCGTCTTTTATGAGAGGGTAATGAGTGCATCCTAATACTACACTGTTAACTTTTCCTCTAAACTCTTCAAGGTAGTGGACTATGGCATTTCGTAGTGACTTGTAAAGATATGTGTTTTTGTTTGCAAAGGCTCCTTCTTCAACAAGTGGGACGAAAAGAGGGCACGCCTTTCCGAAAACTTTTATATTAGTATCTATAGCTGAGACTTTCTTGGCAAAAACACCAGAGGCTATGGTTCTAACAGTTCCTATTATGAGGATGCTGGAAGGAGGGTTTTTGGATATACACTCAACTGTAGGTTCAATTACATCAATTATTGGGATTTTGAACATTTCCTTAAGGGTCTCAACTGCAACGGAGGAAGCGGAGTTACAGGCTATGACTATTGCTTTAACTCCATATCTGACTAGAAATTTTGAGTTCTCTATGGAAAACCTTATTATTGCTTCTTTTGATTTATCACCATACGGAAGATGTTTTGTGTCTCCAAGGTATATTATTGATTCGTCAGGAAGTAAGTTCTTTATCTGTTTTAAAACTGTAAGTCCGCCAACTCCTGAGTCAAATATTCCTATAGGTCTTCTGTCCATCTTTTTAGATCTCTAAGTTGCTTTTTTGCAACTTTAGTAGTTTACAACGGCACCTTTGTCGGCTGATGACACTAGTTTTGAGTATCTTGCTAGGTAGCCACTTTTAACTTTTGGTTCAGGTTTTTTCCATTCTTTTCTTCTTTTTTCAAGTTCGTCCTCAGAGACTTTGAGATCCAGTCTTTTTGCTAGCATATCAATGCTTATGATATCACCTTCTTTTACTAGTGCGATTGGTCCTCCTGCCATTGCTTCGGGGGAGACATGTCCTATACAAGGGCCTCTTGTGCCTCCACTGAACCTGCCATCAGTTATGAGTGCTACACTGTCTCCAAGACCCATCCCCATTATAGCTGATGTAGGTGAGAGCATTTCTCTCATGCCAGGTCCTCCGGAAGGCCCTTCGTATCGTATCACAACTACATCTCCAGGGTTTATGCTTTTGGAGAGAATTGCCTTTATTGCATCTTCTTCGGAGTCAAAAACTCTAGCTGGTCCTTCATGCTTGTACATCTTAGGTGAGACTGCTCCTATCTTTACAACAGCTCCGTTAGGAGCCAGTGTACCCCTGAGTATCCTAAGTCCTGCTTCCTTGTGCACTGGATTATCAATGGGTCTTATAACTTCGTGGTTTATGTACTTAACAGAGGATGTTATTTCACCTATAGTTTTCCCACTCACGGTTTTTGCGTTCTTTCTTATCTTGCTTTCAAGAACTTTCATAACTGCTGGTATTCCTCCGGCTTTATGTAGGTCGTACATGTAATGCTTTCCACCAGGTCTAAGAGAAGCGATGTGGGGGATTTCTTCGCTTAATCTGTCAAAGTCGTCTAGGGTAATGAAATCAGGTTCTACCTCATGAGCGATAGCTAGAAGATGGAGTACTGTATTTGTTGAGCCCCCTAGGGCTAAGTCAATTATTATTGCATTTTCAAACGATTCTTTTGTTAAGATATCCTTAGGCTTTATGTCTTTATTCACGAGTTCTACTATCTTTTCACCAATCATTTTGGCCAATCTAACTCTCTCTGCGTCAACTGCTGGGATGGTAGCACCATAAGGTAATGTAAGTCCTAAAGCTTCGGTTATGCAAGCCATACTGTTTGCAGTAAACATCCCTGCACAGCTTCCTGCTCCAGGGCAAGCGTAGTTTTCAAGCTTATAAACCTCCTCTTCACTTATCTTACCAACTTCATACTTTCCAACTGCTTCAAATACATCTATTAGATCATATCTATTTCCTTCAATTTCTCCTGGTAGCATCGGCCCACCTGTTAATACAATAAATGGTATATTCAGTCTCACTGCACCCATCAACATTCCAGGAACAATTTTGTCACAAGCTGTTATTAAAACAAGTCCGTCAAAAGCATGTGCTTTAGCCATAGATTCTACACAGTCCGCTATAAGTTCTCTTGAAGGTAGTGAATATTTCATTCCTTCATGCCCCATTGCTATGCCATCATCAATTGCTATTACATTGAATTCAAATGCAGTGCCACCACCAGCGTATACTCCTTTTTTTACAGCCTCAGCAAGATTCCTCATATGAATATGTCCGGGAACTATTTCAGTAAACGAGTTAACTATTCCTATAAAGGGCTTTTTTATCTCTTCATCTGTGTAGCCACAGGCTTTAATAAGACTCCTGTTGGGAGCTCTTAGAATACCTCTTTTTACCCTATCGCTTATCATACAAGACCTCCAAGTTCTCAAAAGTTGGAAGAATATTATTGAATACTAAAAGTGTTTTTCAATTTATCTTAAAGTAGTTCATTAAACTTCAATTCCTGTTAAGCAAGTAGACAAAGTTACAAACTTTTTTGTTACTTACTTCCTTTGCAAGAAGTCTCAGCTTCCATTTGAAAAAATATTTACAGTCCCGTCAGGGACTGCGAGAGAGATAAAGAACACTATGTCTAACCATTGAATTTTGGACTTTACTGTATGAATATGAAAAATGGTTTATGACTAGAGTGCATGTGTTCGTAGTAAATAAGGTAGTTTGAAGAAAAAAGTATTTTCGTATTTCAAGTTCTACTAGAGTTTTCTATAGCAGAACCACCAATCGTAAGCTTCAAGTTCTCCCTTTTTGGCTTTCTCTATTCTTTCCTTAGCGGTTTTCTTGTCTCTTGCGGGAGGAATGATGACCTTGTCACCTATCAACTCATTGTTTGGCCAGTTAGCGGGAGTAGCGATTCCGTTCTTATCGGATGTCTGTAAAGCTTTTATAGCTCTTATTATCTCGTCAATGTTTCTACCTATCTCTTGAGGATAGTAGAGTATTAGTCTAACCTTACCCTTAGGGTCCACAACAAATACTGCCCTTACGGTATTGGTCCCTTTTCCTGGGTGTATAAGTCCTAGCTTTTCAGCAACTGTTCCAGTATCAGCAATTATAGGAAACTCAATTTCAATGCCAAGTTTCTCTTTGATCCATTCTTCCCACTTGATGTGGGAGAATACTTGATCAACACTTAGCCCAATAAGTTCGCAGTTAAGCTCTCTAAACTGATTATACCTCTTTTGAAAGGCAAAAAACTCAGTTGTGCAGACAGGAGTGAAGTCTGCTGGATGACTAAACAATACAAACCACTTCCCTTCGTAAGCTTTAGGTAATACTATCTCACCCTGAGTTGTTGTTACCTTGATCTCGGGGAAATCTTCTCCTAAAAGCGGTATAGACCTTTTTTCACCAAAATGCTCCATACATACCCTCCTGAGTATATTACATAAAGTTACTTACATTTTGGTAAGATGTCAAGAGATGTAAAGTTACACAATGATTTGGAATTTCTATACGGATAGTATATTCTGGCTTTCCACTGTTTGTTCCTATATTCTAGGTAATATTCGTCGGTTGTAAATTATTGATAACTGCAAGAGAAAAGACAACACCCAGCTGTAAATTTTAGCCTCTATTGAGGCTTATGGCTAGTAGTAGAAAGTTAGTGTGTAGGATTACTATAATCTTTTATGCTCCGATACTATATAGCATGAAAGGAATGACGGGGTTCTCTTACATACATAAGGTTACTAAGTATGGTAAGGTGAATGTTTCTCTAAAAACGTTAAACTCACGGTTTCTTGAGATTAAGCTGGTTATTCATCCTTTTCTTCAGGAGCTTGAGCTTTCTATAAGGAAGATGCTGAAGGATAGTTTTAAGAGAGGAAAGGTGGAATTATTTATTGACTTTTTTCCGAAAGGCACTGAGTTTAAGGTGGAGGTTGATGAAGAGCTTGCGAAAGGTTACTTTTTATCTCTTAAAAAGCTGAGCAACTATCTGGGACTACTTCCAGATATAGAGATAGTTGACATAGCTAAGATGCCTAATGTTGTTAACCTAGTTAAGTTGGAGTTACCATCGTCTTTTTTCAGTCAAGTTCGTAGGATTGTCAAAAAAGCTATTGATGAGGTGTTAAGCCAAAGAATTGAGGAAGGGAATGAAACTCGTGAGAATATTGTTGAAATACTTTTCAAGATTAGAAAAAGTCTTGATGCTATTCGTGCTAGGTGGGGTGCTGTTAATTTGTCAATTGAGGAGAAAGTAAGGGAAAGAGTTGAAAGGTTTTTTAAGGATTACAGGGATAGGAATGAGTTGGATGTGGCGGTTGTGGCATTTCTACTTAAGGTGGACATAAATGAGGAGATATTCAGATTTTCTAGGCATTTGGAGGATTTGGAGAAATTGGTGAGCAGTGATAGTGAAATAGGGAAGAAGATAGAGTTTCTAGTGCAAGAGTTGAACAGAGAGATAAATACTATTGCCTCAAAGTCATTTGATTACGAGATATCTTCATCCGTTGTTGAAATAAAGTCCGCTTTGGAGAAGATAAGGGAACATGCACAGAATATAGAGTAATTTATGAGTGAAGTGCAGAAGAAGGGTAAAATATTTATAGTCTCAGCTCCGTCTGGAACTGGTAAGACTACTATCCTTAGAAAAGTGATAGCTGAGATCCCAAACCTGTATTTCTCGGTTTCTGTTACTACCAGAAGGCCTAGAGAAGGTGAAGTGAATGGAGTGGATTACTATTTTGTCTCAGTAGAGGAAGTTCTGCAGATGTTTAAGAACAAGGAATTTCTTGAGTGGGCTTTGGTTCACGGTAATTTTTACGGAACTCCTGTGTGGGAGGTGGAGGGGAAGGTAAATTCAGGTAAAAATGTAGTAGTTGATGTTGATGTTAAAGGTTTTATGAAAATTAAGAAGAGATATCCGGACTCCATCTCAATATTTATCATTCCTCCGTCAGTTGAAGAATTGAAAAATAGGCTGTTGAAGAGAGAAGGAAAGGATACATTTGATGAAGAGTTAAAAAAAAGGTTTGAAAAAGCAACTTATGAAATGTCATTTAGAGATTTGTATGATTATATCATCGTAAACGATGATCTTGAAAAAGCCTGCGCGGAGCTTAGAGAGATAATATTGAAGAATATTGAAAAGTAATAATTTGTTTATTCATTCTTAGACTGTATGAGCTTTGTTTCTTTTTTTCTTGAGCATACTTTGGAAGTAAGTTTAGTTTTCGTGTGTATTTCCCTATCTTTGGTTGTCCTTGTGTTTTTGGTTCTTCTTGTGACCAAGCTTTTCAGGTTTATACACCTTAGGTATGGATTAGTTGTATTGTTATTGATGAATGTAGTGTTATTTCTTTTTTCTGGGTTGACCTTCTTAGATCTTTTTAACCTAAATTTTTTAGGGGTTTACCCAGTGGAGTTTTTTTTGGCATTTTGTCTTGCTGGAGTGACTCTATATGAAGTTTCTAATAATAGTTTAGTGAGTTCTACGAATAGACTTTTAGCTGTTGTATCGCTAGCTTTGTTCTCTGTTACTCTATTTTGGAAAGATTATTTACTTTTGTTGGCTTTGGGGTTGGCATTAAGTGCTTTTCTGCTTTACATCATACTTACGAGCATTATGGTGAGAGTGACTCTAGAGTCTGTGGTCAACATTTTATCTTTTTTAGCAAGTGCTGTAATATTAGGAGCTTATATTTTTGGGTATAGTGGCAAGATTTTGGTGCTTATTGAAATATTGTTATTATCTACTTATGTTTTGGTAATGGTGTTTCTGAATTTCAGACGCACTTATCTATTGTTGGTTTACTCTAAAGAAGAGGTTCAGGACAAACTTTCACAGATAAGTTCTATTCTGAGAAGTGTTTCTTTGTTGTTAAATAAAGTAGAGCTGTATGAGAGTTCTCACAGAGATCTTGTCCTTTCCCTAGATGGTGATGTTAGAAAGGTTTACAACTACTTTAGGTATGTCGGAAATATCATTTCTAGTTTGCAAAATAGGCTGAGTGAAGTAAGGTTTGAGTTTGAGAGGTATATTCAAGATTTATCCACTTTAGTGAAGAAATTGGACTTGCTCATTGGTAGAGTTGTGGAGAGTAAGGTGATATTGAGTAGTTTTGATGAAACTTTAGGTCGTGCATTGCTTAAAATTAGAGAAAGAATAGAACTTTTTAGGTCGTTTTCGGAAAAAGTGGGAGTGTCTTTAACAAGTTTAAAGGAGGTGAAACAAAATTTCCAGAAAGTTATTGCACTTTTAGGGGGTTTTTCTGACGATTTACTTCTGGTAAGAGGAGGTATTGCTCTTATTGAACAGCTTGGTGTTGAAGGTGAGATATCTTCCAGAGGTTATAATCTTACTTCACTTTCAGGAGCTTTTAGGGCAATTAAGGGAAGATCCTCAAGGGAGATAGAGGAAATTAATAAGGTTAGGAGTAGCATTAGTGAAACTGTATTCAAAAATATTTCTATTCTTGATAAGCTTTCGGGATTGGAAAAGGAATTGTACAGCTTTCTGTCGTTGTCTGATAGTATTGTTAATATTTCTATGAATATTTTAATGGAGCTTGAGAAAACTAAAGTTAGCTTATCTTTAGAGGATAAGGTTCTTGGGTTAAGTGAGAGTAAGGCTAGAATGTCAGAAGTATTTAGTAAAGCAGAATCGGTAAAGGGTGACTTTTTGGGATATTTCTCATCTCTTGATAAGGTTCTGGACGTACTTGGTAGTGTTGGTGTGCAGATAGTTGATCTTGTTAGTGCGGTTGGTTCAATAACCAATGCTACTGAACTTATGCTTAAGCGTCTTGGTAGTGTTAGACTGACTTTGGGGGAAATTAGAGAGGATATAGACTCTACTTTGGTATGAGTGTAAGTGATACACTGGCTACTGTGCTGTAAGTTGTAGTGTTGAATCTTATTCTTCTCATCGTTTTTTGAATTATTTCATCTATAAGCGGTTCTCCGGAGGTTTTTGTAATCTCTACTCTTGAGACGAATCCTGATGGTTCTATGTAGAAAGTTAGGATAATTTCAGTTTCTTTTTTAAGGATATTTGGTGGTATTTCTGGGGAATGCCATTCTATTACTTTTCTAGGTCCCCCCTTTATCCATTTTATGCTACCACTTATGTTTTCATCCGTAATATCTTTTCTTGAGGGTGATGTATGGGTTGAAGGAATATTGAATGTATCTTTAACAGCATCTGATGGACCTTCAGTTTCAGCTTTAGAGCTTTTTATTCCAATAGGTTCACTTTTCTTGGATGTTCCTACCTCTGGTTCTAGTTTCCTTTCAGAAGGGATAAGTTCTTTTGTTGGTGAAGCTGGTAGGGGTTCTTCAGATGTTTCTAATTTGGAAGGTTGTTGTATTTTCGGTGCTACTATCTCAAATACAATGTTTTCTACTTCTTCTCTTGTGAGTTGTTTTCTCGGTAGTTTGGTAGTGGTAGGTGGTGTTACTTGCTGTGCTAAGGTTGTGTCTTCCTTACTGCGAGTTACGAGATTGATTTTAACCTCTCTTACTTTTATCTCTAGCTCGGACTTAGAGAGGCTTATGAAAAGTAGTAATGTTATAACAAGGTGGAGTACTGTGGAAGCAAATAGAAACACCACCCACCTTGGAGAATATTTGCTAGAGGACGTTGTTGCTTTTATCATCCCAATAATATTATTACCATCCTATTGAGGCAGAAATCAAGTATCTTACATCAGGATCTTGTCCTGCATACACTCCTAGTTCTTCAGTGTAAACACTACCTGAAAGTTTTATTATTCCTAGGAATTTTAAGGCTACTCCTAATGTAGGATATCCTCCATTTAGTCCTACTCCTAAGTTGAGTGAGAATAGATCAATAAAGTTTAATACTTCACTTGAGAGACCTATGTGTATTCTTTTGAAGAAATCCTTGTCTCTTCTTTGGAAGAAGAGGTCGTGAAAGTCTAGAGATATGTAGTTTTGTCTAAAAGTTATTTCTGAGCCTATGTAGTCATACAGATCAATGAAGTAAGCTACTCCTAGGTTAAATGTGGTTGGAATCAGGGTAAATTCGTTTCCTCCAACCGTAATTTTGAATCCACCTATATCTTTGACTGAGAGAGCAATGTTGATTCTTTGCTTATTACCTTCTTTATTGTCAAGAGGAAGTTTATAGAGAATTCCAATATCTGGAATAAACTTTGTGGTTTGTAAGTTGGACAAAATGTCTTTTCCAGAAACATTCACTTGTCTGAGTACTATTTCGTCAAGGGTAGTGTTTTCAACTATTCCACTGCCTATAGCCATCTTGAGATTGATTCCTATGCTGAGTAGCCTGAGGTGTTTATCAACTTCTGTATCACCTGTGGAAATGTTTTTGAAGGAATAGCTTGCACCTATGTATCCTCCACCAGTTATGTTTCCTAATAGGTCAATGAAGCCAGCGGAGGAGAGAGGATTGTGAATTTCAAAGAAAAAGTTTACTAATGAGTTGATTCCTAGCCTAAGAATTAGGTCTCCACCAATTGGTATATTGAATGAGAGTAACCCTAGTCCTATTCCAAAGTTAATAGGTTTTCCTACAAGGTCAACTGCGTAACTGATAATTAAGTTCTGGTCTCCTGAGAGTAGTGAAGGTAGATCATTGATGATTCCTAGAGTGATGTGGTTTAAGCTTACTGAAGCAAGTAGTAGTTCAAAGGAGAATTTTTGGGAAAAGGAAGCGGGGTTAGCCATAAAGGATTCTGTTCCTAAAATTTCAATAGCGGTTGTAGCTTTACCAATGCCAATTGAATACGGACTTTGGAATGAGTAGAAATGCTCGTAGTTGTTTAGGGGAAATGCGATAACATTTAGTGCTATGATTGCTATGACGCACAAGAAGATTTTTTTCACCATATACTACCTCTAGATATTTGTTGCAATATTGCTTATGAGACTTAGTATGAAGTTAGAAACTTCGTTGTTATCAACTATGTTGTTTCCGTCACCATCTAGGGAAGATATTATGTTTGATATTTCGGAGAGGTTGATGTTGGTGTTTCCAACTTGCATTGAGAAGTATAGAATTCCTATCAAGGCACTTGTAGCTCCTCCTGCTATTACTCCTCCGATAGTGTAGCTGTTTCCTTCTTTGTCACTACCAACAACTCTGAATAGGTTTGTGATATTACTTGGTGGATTTATCAGCCAGTCTCCTAAGGCTTCAAATTCTTGATCGTTAATTCCATCTTCGGTATTTATGGCATTAGTGTTTGCAATATCGGCCAAAAGTAGAAGCCCTAGCATGCACTGTGCACTTCCACCAACCAGTAAAGTGAAGGTTTTTGATGGACTTTGACTATAGTCTTCTCTTTTCAATCTTCCTAATCCCCAGGATAGGTCAATTAGGTAATCTTTGTCTTTTTTGTCCAACCACGAAATCAGCAGAGACTCAGGAGATACGTTTGTTTGGCTAAGAATGTTGGTAATCAGTTTTAAGTCAAAACCCATTATTCCAAGTGCTGCAACGACATGGTCTTGAGGGGGATATTTCTCAGCATTACTTAGAACTTCAGCGTATCTTCCTTGGTCTATTAGGTTCCCCGACTGGTACTGGTTAGCTTCGGGGTAGTCTTTAGCGGAAAATGGTGAAAAGAGGTTTATACCACATGAAGCCACCAGTAGCACTGTAAATGCAATTACAATAAATGTAGGGTATTTCATATTCTTCCTCCTATGGTAATATTATAAAGTGAGAAAAGTATTTTTCAAGAAGTTTATAGATTCCTATAGAACTCCTCTGCGAGGTGTTTTAACTTTGATTTTAGTTCCTCAATGTTTATTCTTTCTTTAGCTGAGATAATTACTGAATTCGGGTAAGCGTTAGAAAACTTCTCAATTACTCTGATATCACTGACCAGGTCAACTTTGTTGAAAACATACACCATTTCTGGTAACTTAAGACTATCTTGAGCAAAAATTTCTCTTATGACTTCGTTGACCACCCTTATCTTTTCGTCTGCAAATTTTGATGAAATGTCTACAACGTGTAGAAGAAGTGATGATCTTTTTACAACCTCCAAGGTTGAGTAAAACGATTCTATGAGTTGATGTGGTAGATCCTCTATGAATCCTACAGTGTCTGTTAGAGTCATAGTAATGCCTTCTATAAACATTTTCTTGGTTTTCGTATCAAGTGTTGAGAAAAGTTTATCTTCTTCGGGAACGTTGGCTTTTGTAAGGACATTCATAAGTGTTGATTTACCACTGTTGGTGTAACCCACTATTGAGACATTGAAGACTTTCTCCCTGCCTTTAAATTGAGTGAGCCTGTTTTTCTTTATCTCTTCTATTTTGCTTTTAAGGGTTCTTATTTTTTCTTTTATGTGCCTTTTCATAGTCTCAGTTTTTCTCTCTCCGGGTCCTCTTAGTCCTATTCCTCCTCTTATTTGTTCCATTTCTTTTCCTATTCCATAGATTCGGGGAAGTTGTATTTGTAGTGTAGCAAGTTCAACTTGAAGTTTAGCTTCCATGCTAACTGCGTGCTCTTTGAATATCATAAGGATGATATCTACTCTTGTAAGAATCTTTTTCCCAAATTCTCTTTCCAGGTTCCTTATGTGTATAGGTGAGAGGTTGTTGTAAAAGACCAGGCATTCGGCATCACATGTTTGGGGAAGTAGTTTGATTTCTCTTACTTTGCCTTCTGTTAAGTAAAACCCCGGATCAATACTTCTTAAGTTCACGATTAAAGTGTCTAATATTTTCCATCCTAGGGTTGTAACTAAGCTTTTAATCTCTTGAATTTTGTCGTTTAGGTACTCTTTATCGGTTTTTTTGATGTTTTTTTCTGCAACTATTATCAGGCACTTCATGAATTTTTATTTTTATTATTTTCCGTTTGTAGCCAACTGGAGTTTTTCAAAGTAGATTTTAGCTAGTTGTTGGATCTTATGAAATTCTCCATTTTTTACGAATTCTTTCCTTACAACCTCGCTTCCGACGCCTATTACATCAGCTCCTGCTAGGAGGTATTCTCCTATTGAGTCTGCATCCATTCCACCGCTTGCGAGCACTTTTACAAATGGTAGAGGTCCTTTTTTAAGCGATTGGATAAACCTCGGACCAAGCACAGATGCTGGGAAAATTTTTACGAAATCTACGCCTTTTCTATGGTTTTGTATTATCTCCGTGGGTGTGAAACCCCCCATAAATACAACTATGTCTTTAGGGATAACTTCAAGTATTTCAAAGTTTTGAGTGGGGTTTACCACGAAATCAGGTAGTCCTTCTATTGCTTTTAAAGCTAGTTCCTTATCAAGCACAGTGCCAGCGCCAACAAGTATCTCTGAGCCTTCAGTCATTCGTTTCGCTTTTTTTATGGCTAGTTGGTAATCAGGAATAGTAGAAGTAAACTCTATAACTCTAGCTCCGCTATCAGCAAGGATATCAAAACATTTCAGGGCAGAATCTATACTCTCAGTTCTTATTATGAAAAGTAGTTTTTCTCTAACTATTATTTCAAGTCTGCGTTTTTTATCCATAGCTTCAGCCTAACAGAATGATAAAAGAGCTAATTAACTCTTTTCATTTATCGGATGTTTACTGAAAACTATGAGGATACGTCTGAGGGTTTTGTGTTGCGTTGAAGGTTTCTAGAAAATCTCTTGATATTTTATGCCCATTCCTTTGCTATGATTAGTTATTCTCCGTAGGGAAAGGATTCTAGAATTTTGTTTCTAAACCAGATCCTGACAAGATTTTAGATAATTACTTGAGAATGTTCAAGAAACTGCTGGAAGGGTTTATAGATTATGTGGGAAGAGGAGTGAGATTTGTAAGAGTGGAGTGGTTAGCTTTATAATGTTTCCTGCTGAGAATATAGAGGAGATAAGTTGTATGGGGTTTTTCAGTGGTATTATTGACGCTTTTACGAACGAGGTGGGGATAGATCTTGGCACTGCAAATACTCTGATATATGTAAAGGGTAGAGGTATAGTTGTTTTTGAGCCGTCGGTAGTCTCAATAGAGACTAGGACTGGTAAAGTGATAGCAGTTGGGCATGAAGCAAAGAAAATGCTGGAGAGAACTCCTGGGGATATAATGGCTATAAGGCCTATGAAGGATGGTGTGATTGCTGATTTTGAAGCTGTTGGCAAGATGTTGAAATACTTTTTACTTAAGGCGCAGGATAGAAAGGTTATAAAACCTACAGTAGTGATAGGAGTTCCTTCGGGTGTTACTGAAGTTGAGAGAAGAGCGGTTAGGGAGGCAGCAGAGTTAGCTGGTGCAGCAAAGATATATCTAGTAGAGCAATCACTTGTTGCAGCAATAGGAGCAGAGTTACCTATAAGTGAACCTTGTGGTCATATGATCATAGATATCGGTGGGGGAACTACAGAGATAGCCGTGATCTCATTGGGAGGGATAGTTGTATCAAAGTCAATAAAGGTTGGTGGAGATAAATTTGATGAAGCCATAGTCCAATACCTAAAGAGAAATCATAACCTGCTCATAGGTGAAACAACAGCAGAAGAGATAAAGAAAACCATAGGAAGTGCATCTCCGCTACAAGAAGTGCTAACAATGGAGGTTAAGGGTAGAGATACGATAACTGGTTTGCCGAAAACTTTAAAAATTGATAGCACTGAGATAAGAGAGGCTCTTCAAGCACCACTGCAGGAGATACTAGATGCAGTAAAGCAGGTTCTGGATGAAACTCCTGCAGCGTTATCTGCAGATTTAGTTGATAGAGGAATTGTGCTTACCGGCGGAGGAGCTTTGCTAAAGGGAATGGATAAATTCTTTCAGCACCATATGAAAATACCAGTTATAGTTGCTGCTAACCCAATGGCTTGCGTTGCTATAGGCACGGGTAAATATTTGGATTTCTTAAGACAGCATAAAATAGGACAAATTGTATAAGCTATAATATGGATGTAAAAACTAAGCAAGTATCTCCGTTTTTGGTATATGCTGTAGTTATAGCAATATGTGTAGTTATGCTCGTGTTTAGCGCTATAAACTACTATATAAATCTTTCAGTAAAGTTCATAGGAAATCTACTGCTCTATCCTATGACGCTGGTCTCAAAAGTTTCCACAGAGTTATTTGGTTCTATCTCCTCAAGTTGGGAAAATCTGACAAAAGGTATGGATAAAATAAAAGCTTTAGAGGAGGAAAATGAAAGTCTTAGAGAGAAGGTAGCTCTGATTGAGTATTACGAAACCGAAAATAAAAGACTACAGATACTGCTTAATGTAGTTCAATCTATCTCTTACAAGGTTGAAGTGGCTAATATTATATCCGCTGGTTTTGATTCAGCAGAGGAAACGGTAATAATTGATAAAGGCACAGCCCACGGTATAACTAAAAATATGCCAGTTATAGCATACTTTATGGGAAATATAGCTCTGATA
Organism: Brevinematia bacterium; assembly: GCA_039630355.1. Taxonomy (NCBI): domain Bacteria; kingdom Pseudomonadati; phylum Spirochaetota; class Brevinematia; species Brevinematia bacterium. The sequence continues at coordinate 3,643 of JBCNVF010000008.1, read as the reverse complement.
GGAGTCGTTAGGGAAGCTTATTTGACAACGAGCATAGTTGAGACTGTTGTTTCACCAAACTTAAATGTGGGAGTGATGCTAGAGTCTTCTCAGGAGACTGGAATTTTGTGTGGTAATGGTAAATTTAATAATACCGCTACAGTGAAATATATATCAGAAACTGTTGATGTAAAGGTAGGAACAGAGAAGGTTTATACGTTTTCAAGAAGTCTAAATTTCCCGCCTGGGTTATTGGTAGGAACAGTAGTCCTTTCCAAAAAGCGGGAGAGAAGTAAGTTTCAGGAGTTGATAGTCAAGCCTGCGATAGATATAAAAAACATTTCCTCTGTGATGGTAATAAAACATAGATAGATGTTGGTAACCTTCAATTTGGACTTCTCCAAGCCCCGATTATTATATTTAGTATATGTGGTTGATAAGACTATCTTTTGTGAGTCTCTTGCTTCTTTCTTTTACTTTCAAACTTTTCTGTCAAATTGATGAGTATTTTATCTCAGGTGTAGGTGATTTTGTGAAGTCTTCTACTCCTTTCCTTAAGGGGTTTGTGTTTTCAACTCCTAAAAAACTGTATTACATTGACAGTGAAAGCAAAAAGCTGGTAGAGATAAAGAGTATTGAGAACAAGTTAGGTGCTGGCTTAATTACTTCTCTAGCTTCCATTTCTGGTAGCATTTTTGTAGGAACAAGCAAGGGAGTTTTTGTGCTAAACGAAAGTTTTTCTGTTGTCTACGAGATAAACGACAAATCAGGTCTTGCCGATCTGAATATTACCTCTCTATATGCCGACGATAAGTTTCTGTATATAGGAACTAGATTTAAAGGAGTATACACTTTTGACCACATAAAAAAAGTGCTTTATACAACACCTGTGACTGTGGTCAACGGAATAGTTGATAACTTCATAAGAGATCTCAAGTTTCTTTCCTTTGACAAGGTTATTGCTTCTTACGATGGTTTTTCGGAGTTTGATTATCTATCCTACCTGTATCTTGGGCGTTCTTCTCAGGAGTATCCAGTTCTTTCTGGAACGATAGGATGTATTATTCCGTTTGGTGATAACATAATATTAGGAACTTCTTTGGGACTGTTTTTATTTGACAGGGTAGGTGAGCAATTGCGGAGGTTAGGATTTAATTCTGCGGTTTTCTCTGCAGATTTTATTGGAAAGACACTGGTTTTGGCAACTTATGATGGGGTAGTGTTTTTTGATCTTGAGAGTAGAAAATATACTACTCCAGATAATCCTCTTCTTAGGGAACCTGTTGCAAGCACTGTGTCTATATCTAAAGATAAAATTTTCATTGGATTTGATAACAAAAAGGGTACTTTCGCTTTGTTTGAGTATCGTCTTCCTTACCTCAAAATACAGAAAATTGGCTATCCTTCAAAAGACAAAGTTAGTATGCTACTTTCTGGAAGTAAGTTTGACTTGATAAGTAGAATTGACATTTCGCTACTTTCACTTAACCTAGGAAGGATGTTTTACCCTAAATTGGAGATGAAAGCTTCTAAAAGTGGTATAGAACTGAGTTTTAGCGTAACAAACTTAGTGGATGATATATATGTGTGTAATGTTGACTATTTTTACAGAAACACTAAGGAAACCATAAAGGATCTTTTGGTTGTTAACACAAAGGCTCCAACAATTCTGTTTTCACCAATTCCGATTTTCTACAATCAGAGAAAGATGGAGATAGTTGGTAGGTTAGTGTCTTCAGATTTGGAGAGTGTGGAAGTTACTTTGAATACAAGAAGAGTTGATGTGTTTTTTGACAAAACTGGAAATAGGATTGTAAGCTCTCTGACTTTACTTGAAGGTACTAATAGTATTGTGTTTGTCTACGGGAATAGTTTCAATAACTTCGGAACTAATGTATTTACAGTAATTGTTGATACAACACCACCTGAGATAGTTTCACCTGATGGTGGTAGAATAGTTGAGAGGGAAGGTAAATTCTTGCTTAAGGTTATAGATCCTTATATTGAGAGGTTGGAGTTTTCGGAAAAAGTTTTGGATCTTAGAGATTTAGTGACTAAGGATGGAAGGGAGTATTCTTTTTCCATTGCTGATAAGAGTGTGAAGAAAATTAAAATTGTAGCGTATGATAAAGCCGGTAATTCTAGCACGAGAGAGTTTGAGGTGGTTTTTGTGGGACTTAGTGGAGATATAGTGATGCCAAGTTTACCGCAGACTACTAAGCTATCCAATATTCAGGTAAGCTTTGAATTTAGGGGCTCCTTCAAAAGAGCAGTTTTATATCTTCAGGGAATACCTATAAGTTCTATTGTAAACCCTTCTGGTGTAGTATCTACAAATATTTCCTTACATCATGGAAAAAATATTTTCAGAGTAGAGGGCTTTATGGAAAATGGACAGGTTATTAGCAAGTCAGTGGTAGTTGAGTATGTTCCAGAGATTGTAGAGATGGTGAAAGCAGTGGATACAGTGACACCGAAAGTAGGTATTGGTCAAGAAATAGAAAGATTGAAAAAAGAAAATGAGGAGCTTAAGAAAAAAGTGGAACAACTTGAGGAGATGATAAGAAAACTGTCAGAAGGTAAACCTGTTGAAAAAATAGTGATTAGGGAAACGAAACCATTAGATGCTATTCCATCATTGATAAAGATTCAATATGTACCAAATATTGACAATTTTTCAAAGATATCCAAAAGGCTTTATGGTTCTGAGAGTTTCTCGGTATACTTCTATTACCTATTTAGAAGTACAAGTATCTCCGAGTTAGTTTCTGAAAGGGGATATATAATAGTTCCAAACAAAAAGTTAATGGATACTTTGATAAGCACTGGAGATATTACTACATTTGAATCGCTATCAGCATTAGTTGAATGGTGGATATCTAGAGAGCTGGGAAGGAATGAAAGTCTGATGTCTATTGCAAAAAGGTTAAATCTAAAAGTTCACCAAGGTAGACTTATCTCTGAAAAGGGTATTCCAATAACCTTTACATCAGGTAGAGATCATCTTGTTGTACACTTGAGGTAAGATGTGTTGGAAATAGGGTTTGATTTTTGAAGACTGATAAATTCCAATGGGTATGGTTTTTATTTCTCTCGTAGTCACTATCGGGATTGAGTGAAATTGTTCTCTCAATGGAGTCTGGAAACTCAATGTGAAATGACCGTAGGGATTGGAATTTATTGTTGGAAGACTATAGTAGTTCACGATTTGATTGTAAAAACCTTCATAATATTTATATGAGAGTAAGAGTAAGTGTATTGTTTATTCTCTTTCCTTTTTTACTAGTATTTGGATGTGGGGGTAGAGTAGAACTTATGGAGGATGTTGGACATATTTTTGGTAGATGGTTACACGAGAGAGTAGAATACTCAAACTCCGGAGTGTATCTTCCGCCAGACAATACTTCAATTTATTTGTTCAAAGACGAATTTCTATATTTTACGAATAGCCTTTCAAACTACCAAGGGGAAATACACTACATAACTTCAGGTATGACCAACATTGTAGCTACCGTCTGGGCATTAGACTTGAAGAATAATAAGTTATATGTTAAGGTTGGTATTACTAACTTCACTTATACCATCAATATGGTTGCGGTGGATTCAACGAATGTCAACTATCTATGGTTAATGGAAGGGGTTTATGAGGTGTCTAATTCCATAA
>JBCNVF010000007.1 GCA_039630355.1 Brevinematia bacterium | reverse complement strand
ATGCAGAGTATTGTCTTGAGAAAGGAATTGGTGGTCAGATTATCTATGTTGGGTTAAATCCTAATTTTGTGAGTAGGAGGTAATTATGGCTATCAATCTAAAGCAAGTTGCCGGAATGGATGTCAAGTTTACAAAAGGACACAGAATGTGTGCAGGTTGTGGGGTTGCTATATTTATTAGAGAGGTTGTAATAGCTGCTCAGAATCTTGATATGGATCTTGTATTTTCAAATGCTACCGGGTGTTTGGAGGTTACTACAAGTGTTTATCCAGAAAGCTCTTGGAAATATCCGTGGGTGCATAGTGCGTTTGAAAATGCTGCTGCTACCATAGCTGGTGTTGAGAGAGCTTACTATGCTCTGAAGGCGAAGAATAAACTTAACCATGACAAGAGGATAAAATTTGTTGCAATAGCAGGTGATGGTGGTAGCTTTGACATAGGGCTTCAGAGTTTATCTGGTGCTTTGGAAAGAGGTCACAATATTCTTTACATTGCTTATGACAACGAAGCTTATATGAATACTGGATACCAGAGAAGCAGTGCTACACCTCTTTTTGCTGATACCACTACTGCCCCTTTTGGTAAGGTTGTACCCGGTAAAACTCAGCCTAGGAAGGACCTGTTTGCTATTGCAGTTGCTCACAATATCCCCTATGCTGCAACCGTAAGTATCTACCACTGGAATGATTTAGTGAATAAACTTCAGAAAGCTCTTTTAACTGAAGGACCAACATTTATTCTATCTATAACACCATGTATACCCGGCTGGAATATGCCAGTTGAAGATGCTGTTAATCTCTCTAAATTAGCTGTTGAGACAGGGTATTGGCCACTTGTTGAGTATGAGAATGGTGTATATAAATGGAGTCCCCTGAATCCAAAACAGTTAAAACCAATTGAAGAGTTTATCTCAAAGCAGAAAAGGTTTGCAGGAGTACTCAAAAACCCAGAATTACTTGAACGCTTTAGGAAGGATGTATTGGATAACTTTGAGAAGTATAAGAAGCTCTGCGGAGTGGGGTAACTAGTTGATATAACTATAGTTCGGTTTGATAAACTCAAGTATGAATTGTGGAAAGCTATATAAATTAGCAGTTTCGGTTTTTTGTGTGGTTCTGTTTGTAGTGCTATCACCTTGGGTAAATTTTGCAACTAGGGAGAATTTCTACATTGCAGAGGAATTTTTCTACTCTGGTGAATATACGAAATCCTTGGGATTGTATCGTAGTGTTGATCGTAGTAAGCTTTCAAAGTATGAGTTAGATGTTTTACTTTACAGACTCTCCTTTTTTACAAATCTAAATTCAGCGATATCAATCTTGTCAAACACTACTTTATCTGAGGGTAGAGAATTACTTTCGTTCCTACTTTCTTACCTAGGACATCAGAGTACTAACATTGCTGATGTTATTAATACTAAGGATGAGAAGGAGGTCTATAGGTTTCTTAGGGATGTGAAGAGTAGTGGGGTTTTTGATGTTGATCTCTCACTTAAGCTATATTTCTCTCTGTCAAATCTGGAGGATATAGTATCTATCTCAGAGAAGGGAGATTTTTCTAGGGTTAAGTTTGAGTTTATAAAAGCCGTGATGTATAGGAATTCTGGAAATGACGAGAAATTTGAGGAAATTGTGAAGGATATACTTCTTAAGTATCCCGATAGTTTTTGGGCGAAACTCTTAAGAGTTTCCTTAGACAGAAGGAGAACTTCTTCAAGCTTGGTTGAAGGTGGTGTTAGGACTGTAGATGTGGAGGAAAAGCTACCTTCTTTAGATGCTGGGTATTATTTAGTTATTCGCAAGCCTAATGAGGTTATAGTGGAGTCACTTTATTTTAAGGGCTTTAAACTGAGAAAAGTAAACGACAGTGTATATATAGGGCCTTATTTGGATCAAGTTGAGGCGCAGAAGGAAGGTGAAAGAATAGCTAGGGATTATGGGGTTCAGGTTAGGATGGTTAGAATTAGGCTACAATGAGAAAAAGAATATGGGTGGTGTTTTACATATTTCTTGCCCTTGTTGTAGTTGTGATAGTGCGTATCCTGACTCTAGTACTTCCTTCTGAGTTTGAAGGTGAAGAGAAAAGAAAGTTTACAGGCAGGAGAGGAGAAATATTTGATAGGAATAATAATGTTCTAGCGGTTAGTTATAGGACCTTCTCGCTTTGGTTGGACAACAGTGGTCTATCGCAGTATGAGAGAAAGTTCTTGGTAGAACTAATGAAGGATTGGTTGGGTCTTAGTTATTCGGAGATTGCCGAAAAGCTTAGGAGAGAGTCAAAGTTTGTATGGTTAGTTAGGAAAATTCCAGAAAATGAGGCAGAAAATCTATTTAGAGTGACGAATGGTTTTGTGAGTAAGTTTGATAAAAGGGTACTGGGGGTAGCTGAGGAGTATGTTCGCAGGTATCCGTTGGGAGAGAAGGCAAGTGGTGTTGTTGGTGCGGTGAATGTGGATAATGATGGAATATCCGGATTTGAGTATACCTTTAATGATATTCTTCTTGAGAAGGGTGGGGAAGGAGGAAAGGTAGTTCTTACGGTGGACAAGTATATCCAAGAGATAACCTACCTAGAACTTGCGAGAAGTGTTAAGGAGTTTGACGCTGATTTGGGGATAGCTGTTTTTGCTAAGAAAGATGGTGAAATTCTTTCCATTGCTGACTACCCATCTTTTGATCCTAATAATCTTTCGGTCATTCCATTTTCTTCTAGAGCTGTTGGGTATATAATAGAACCAGGCTCAGTAATGAAACTTGCATCTGTGTCTTTTGCTTTGATCAATCTCTCGGAAATTGAGAAAAGAGTGTATGAGTGTGATGGGCTTATTGGGTTGTATGGTCACACGATAAAAGAGAAGCCTCATGGGGTGGTCTCCTTAGAGAATATAATTGCTCATTCTTGTAATATTGGGATGTTGAAGGTCATAAGAGACTTTGATGAGAAGTCATTTTATTTCTTCCTTAGAGGGTTGGGATTTGGAGAGAAGACTTTGGTTGGGTTACCGGGTGAGGAGAGAGGAATTCTTAGGATCTTCAATGAGTGGAGCGGGGTTTCAAAGTATATGGTAGGGATAGGACAAGAGATAGGCGTTACGGGGATGCAATTGCTGAAGTTAGGGTTAATTTTAGCCAATGATGGTATGAATATTCGTCCTAAGCTTGTTAAGGAGATATTGTTATCGGATGGTAGTAGTAAGACTATGAGGTATTCGGAAGAGTTTAGGGTTATTCCGTCAGAAGTGGCTAGGAAAGTTAGGAAGTATATGAGAGCAAGTGTGGAGTATGGAACTAGTAAGATGGCGGAGATTGAAGGACTGAGAGTAGGAGGTAAGACAGGGACGGGGCAGATATATAATCCAGAAGGGGGATATTATAAGGATAAGTACAATGCGGTGTTTCTGGGAATAGTTCCTTACGACGATCCAAAAATAATTGGGGTTGTTATACTTGTTAATCCTAAGAAGTTAAAGCAGGGGGGGTTGTCAGCAGGCCCTACTTTTAGGAATATCTTGGAAAAGATTGTAGCTTATAGTCCTAACCTTGTTAGAACTCAATAACCTTCAGCATATTTGTGCTTCCTGAAACTCCTACGGGAACACCTGAAGTTACTACTACATTGTCACCTTTTGAAACATAGTCCTTGACTAGTTTTTTTGCAATTTCCAGCATCTCATCTGTGGATTTAGCTGGCTTGACTAAACCAGGTATTACTCCCCAGACATGTTTTAGCTTTCTTAAGGTACTTTCTTCAGGACTGAGAGAGATGATGATACAGGAAGGTCTAAATTTTGCAATTTGTTTTGAAGAGGCTCCAGTTTGAGTGAAGTTGACTATAAACTTAGTGTCAAGTTTTCTTGAGATTTGGCTTGCAGCGAAGGCTATTGACTCTGTAAGATCATTGGTTTGAGGATAGTCATAAAACTTGTATAGCTTTTTATACTCTTCACTGCTCTCAACGGTGGATATTATGTTTTTTAGGGTCTTTACTACTTCCACTGGATACTCACCAGCTGCAGTTTCACCAGTTACCATAAGGCCATCTACACCGTCAAGAATAGCGTTTGTTATATCAGCAACTTCCGCTCTCGTTGGCTTTATGTTCTTAGTCATAGATTCTAACATTTGGGTAGCTACGATAACTGGTTTTCCGGCAAGTCTTGTCTTCTCAACAACCATTTTTTGAACCACTGTTACCTCGCTTAGTCCAAATTCTACTCCAAGATCTCCTCTAGCAACTATTATAGCATCTGAGACATCTATTATTTCATCTATGTTATTTACTGCCTCAACCATTTCAATCTTAGAAATTACTGGAATTATTTTCTTATTTCTTATAAGGATATCCTTCACTTGCTTTACGTCCTTTGCGTTTCTTACAAATGAAATAGCTAGTAAGTCTACGTCGTGGTCTATACAAAACTGAATATCGCGTAGATCTTTTTCTGTTATTGATGAGATGCTAAGTTTGGTGTATGGAAGATTTACACCTTTTCTCTCTTTTATTGTTCCTCCGTGAACTGTTTTACCTATGAAGTAAGTATCAAAGACTTCCGACACTGTAAGTTCAATCATTCCATCATCAATTAAGACTTTGTCACCTTTCTTTATTTCCTGAACTATTAAGTCATAGTCAACCCATATACTCTTAGGACAGTTTTCTTTAACTTTATCAAAGTTAGCTTTATTGGTTATTAGTATCTCTTCTCCGTCACTTACATCAACTTGTAGTCCTGTTCCGACCCTTATTTTTGGTCCTTGGATATCTCCCATAAGTCCTAGAACAGTATTGAATTTCTTTTCTGCATCCCTTACCAGTGAAACACTTAGTTTGTGGTCATCATGTGTTCCATGAGAAAAGTTCATTCTAAAAACGTCTGCTCCACAAACTGTAATCTGTTCAACTATTTCTTTCTTTCTTGAAGCTGGTCCTAGACTAACAATTATCTTAGTTCGGTTTATGTGTTTATCACTAAGCTTAGGTAGCATAAGAATGCCCTCCATTATATAAATGGTGTCAATAAATTGGTATCTCTCTGCTATTTTAGGTTTTCTTCTATCTTTTCTATTGAGAACTTATCTCTTGTGCTTTTTACGTATTCTGCTATCTTCTGCTGAAGTTTCCGGCTTCTTATCTGGGCCCTAAGAAGTTCTTCGGCATTTTTAGCTGAAATATTCCTTTCGCTGAAGTATTTTCTGTTTTTGTTGTAAAGCTCTTCAATTTCCTCAGGTGAGGCCTCTATCTGGGTTAAGTCAATCTTTTTAGCTAGGAATCCATCAACTAAAGCCTTTCTTAGTGATACTCTTGACAGAATGTTCCATTCAGGAGATGCTAGAAACCCTTGGTTGTATGCTTCTATGCTCAGAACTAACTCATTTATAACATTATCAAGGTAGGTCTTTTTAGTTGACAGATCATTGAGTAATATGTTTTTTTTGCTTTGATCTCCACCTGACAAGGTTTCTATAACAAGCATATACTCTTTGTTGAAATCTTCTGTAGATATGTAGTAGTCTCCCACTTTTGCTACGTAGGATTCAGGCTTTACGCTTTTTAGTCCCAAAAGGCTTGGGGTTGGGGTTAGACCTACGGACTTTGGTGTGATGAGGTTGATTACTATCAGGGTAGAAATTACGCCTATAAGTATTCCACCTAACCCAATTCCTGCATAAACTAAGATGTCTTTAGCCTTCATAAAGTTCCTCCATATACATTTAATGATAATTGAGAATATGCTCTAAATTCAAATCGGGGGATTTTAGATCCAATAAAATCCAAAATTTACACCCAAGAGTAGTTTTCTTTCTATTCTCGCAGTCTCTAAGTGTAATTTCTTCTTCTCACAGCTACTGTCAAAACTAGGTGAAGGCTTTTCTTAGTAAACACTTAAAAGATTAGTGTGAAATGAAGTTTATGACTGGTGAATGCTATCTATTAAGGAGAATAAATGAGCAAAAAGTTTAGAATCTTACCTGCCCAACTGATGAAAATTGGAATTTATCAATTTAGGTCAATATGTATAGTAACACTGCAGAGATTAAATTTGTTGAACTGTCTTCCAGTTTAGGTTGAAAGTATATAGGTGATGGTTTAACATTTTGCTATGGAAGTTGAAGTGGCAAATGCTGTGACGAATGTTGTTACTAATGTTGGTGTTACCAACAATAGTGGAGTTTTTCAGGTTATTGGGACTCCCGGGCTTGAATATTGGATATGGGCATCAATAGGAACACTGTGTTTTGTTTTAGAGATCGTTGTTCCGGGGTTTATCTTTTTCTGGTTAGGGTTATCTGCAATTTTTGTGTCTGTTTTGACATTGTTTTTGTTGAAGACTTTGGAATTACAGCTATTGGCTTGGTTAGTGTTGTCTGCGGTTTTTGTTATGGGTTTTCTTTACTATAGAAAGAGAATGCTTTTGAAAAAACCTCAGGACCGTGATCCTGTATTCAGGTATATAGGTATGAAGGGAGAGGTTATACAGCCTATAGTTGGTGGCAAGATGGGTAAGGTGCGCCTTGATATACCTATAAACGGCATAACTGATTGGAATGCTATTTCTCAGAATCCTAACGAGAGCATTGGTGTAGGTGAAAGAGTTGAAGTTGTGGAGGTTGAGGGTATAAAGCTGATAGTTAGGAAGGTTTAGAAATACTCGCTTTTTGTTACTTCCTCAATATCAGAAAAGTGTAGTTTCTGGGTGCCTATGATTTGATACTCTTCGTGTCCTTTACCGGCTATTATGATCAGTTCTCCTTCAATTGCTTCCTTAAGAGCGGTGTTTATGGCCTTTCTTCTGTCTTCTATGACTTTTACCTTTCTCATTCCGTCTTCAGAAATTCCGCTCAGAATGTCCATTATTATGTTGGTAGGATTTTCTGTCCTAGGGTTATCGCTAGTTATTATTACTTTGTCAGCAAGTTTTACTGCAACTTCACCCATCAGAGGTCTTTTGCCCCTATCTCTGTCACCACCTGCACCAAATACGACTGTAAGTCTGGTTGGAGAAAAAGTTCGTCCGGTCTCAAGTGTCTTTTCAAGAGAGTCAGGAGTATGAGCGTAGTCAATCGCAACAAAGAACCCCCTATTACTTTTGATTACCTGAAATCTGCCCTTGACGGTAGTTTCACCTATGTGTTCAATTACCTCCGGAATTTTGTTCTCATCTGCAACTGATAAAACCGCCCCTAGGCTACATATAGCGTTGTAGACATTATGAAGTCCTGCCATCTTTGTCTTGGCTTTATAACTCTTACCGTTGCATTCAATTGTGAACCTGTTGCCATCTATTGAGATTGTAATATCTCTAGCGATGATGTCTGCAGTGTTTTTGATGGAACAGGTTATAGTTCTTAGTCCTAGGTTTTTAGCAATTTCATAAGCTCTATTTCCCCATTCGGTGTCAATATTAATCACAGCTGTGCCTTCAGGGTTGTGTAATTTGATATTGTGGAATAGTTTCATCTTTGCATTGAAGTAGCTCTCCATATCTTTGTGGAAGTCCAAATGTTCTCTTGAGAGATTTGTGAATACTCCTACATCAAACTTCACCCCGTATACTCTTTCGGTTTCTAGTCCGTGTGACGAGACTTCCATAGATACAAATTCTCCAGAGTTGTTTACAATGTCGCTGAGGAGAGTGTATATTTGAAGAGGACCGGGAGTAGTATTCTCAGCTGGAATGGAAGAATCATCAATCTTGTATTCTATTGTTCCGATAAGTCCGCCTTTCATTCCGATACCTCTTAGTGCGTTGAAGATCATGTAAGAAATTGTAGTTTTTCCCTTGGTTCCAGTAACTCCTAGAACTTTTAGTTTCTCATCAGGTTTCCCAAAAAAATGTTTTGAGACAATTGCTTGGACTCTTCTTATGTTATTTACAACTACGATGTTGATATTCTTGTCACTAATTTCCACAGGTTTGCTAGCTATAAATGTTCTACAGCCTCTTTCAATAAGCTCGGGGATGAACTTTGTAGCATCAACTTTACTCCCTTCTATAGCAAAAAATAGGGTATTCTGGTTTATTTCGGAATACCTAGAGTCTTCGCAGAGATCAGTGATCTCTATATCTTTAGAAATATTTTCGTAAGTTACATACTCTCTTATCAAGGACAGAAGTTTGCTAAGCCTCATAGGTTAAGGTGTAACATAAGTATATTCTAAATAATGCTGTAATTGGGTGTAAATTTGCATTGACTTTGTTTTTGTTTTCCTTTTTGTGGAAGTACTTTTAGGGATGAGGAGAAGGTAGGTGACTTGTGATGAGAGTAAGAAAGAATGTATAGATTTGTTTCTGTGTTTTTTCTAAGTTTTAAAGTGCAAGAGGTTGTGAGAGGGTGGTAAAATTTATGAGGTTGTGGGGGAGATTTTGTTTTATGAGAAGAGGAGTTACCGATGAATGATAATTCATCTAGGAGAGTATTGGAGCTTTTAGATGCATTTAGGGGTGAAATACTTTTGGGATTAGAAAAGCTTTTTAGGGATGTGGAGGAGAGGCTTCCTGTTAAAGATTTCTGGTTTTGCGATAGTGTAAGAAGGTTGTATGACTTTGTTATTTCTGGGAAAATGCTAAGAGGTGCATTACTTCTTCTTTCTCAGAAGATGTTCTCAGGTGAGTACTCGGAAGACGGTATAAACTGTGCTATAGCAATGGAACTGCTTCAGTCTGGGCTACTAATCCATGATGATATTATGGATGAAGATACTCAAAGGAGAGGTAAAGACACTATCTTCTTCCAATACAAAAAGGTTTTTGATAGGGAAGGTATGTCTAAGAGTTATCATCTTGGTGAGTCGGTGGGTATATGCGTTGGTGATATTTCTTTTTTTCTTGCCTTTATGTCTTTAAGTAGAGTTCGGGAAAAGTTGCTTTTGGATAAGATACTTTTGAAGTTTAGCGAAGAGATGTTGATGGTTGGAATGGGGCAGATTAAGGATGTAGTAGTTTCGGGTCAAAGGGGCATTCCTTCAGAGGAGGAGATAGTTAACATTTATAGATACAAAACAGCTAGATACTCCTTCTCTCTACCGCTGGGACTAGGTGCAATCCTCTCAAAGCAGGATCAAAGTGTTATATCTCTTCTTGAGGAGATAGGAGAGTATGTGGGGATAATATTTCAGATACAGGATGATAAGATTGGACTTGTTGGCGATAGTAGTGTTACTGGGAAACCTAGAGGGTCTGATATAAAGGAGAATAAGAAGACTATATATTATCACTATCTTATGAGTTTAGCAACTGAAGGTGAAAAGAACTTGCTTGAAAGAATTTTTGGGAACCCTTACGTAACACCGGAGGATGTGAATTTTGTTATTTCAATGTGTGAGAAGTACGAAATTTTTGGTGTTGTTGATGAGAAAGTTAGGTATTTTGCTAATATTGCGAAGGAAAAAATACTGTCCATTCCTGCTGAGGAAGAATACAAGGGGTGTTTGTTAGAGTTGCTGGAATACAACCTGAACAGAGATAGATGATCTGGAGTTGACGGTTGCTGGAAGTTCTTTATTGTCGTGAATGCAAACTACTTGATAAGTAGGACTACTTCATAAATAATTTAGCGTTGTTTGAGGTAAGCTATGGTAACCTTGGTTGTTGGGATGCAGTGGGGTGATGAAGGTAAAGCTAAGGTTATTGACTTATTGGCCTGTAATTATGACTATGTAGTCAGATACCAAGGGGGAGCAAATGCAGGACATACAGTTTTAGTCGGAGATAAGAAGTTCATATTCCATCTTCTTCCTTCTGGGCTTATGAATCCTAATGCTAAGGTTATAATTGGTAATGGAGTGGTTGTTGATATTGACCAGCTCCGTGATGAGATCCAGAGCTTGGAGAATATGGGTTTTAGAGTGAGGGATAGGATTATTATTAGTGACAAAGCTCATGTGGTGATGGAGTATCATAAGTTGATAGATAATTTAAGGGAGAGTACTTCATCTAGGAAGATTGGCACTACCTCAAGGGGTATAGGACCTTGTTATGAGGATAAGGTAGCAAGAAGGGGTATAAGGATATGTGACATAGTAAACCTTTCTGTTGAGCAGTTGGCTAAGAAGATTGAGGTGTTTGCTGAGGAGAAAATCTTTCTGATAAAGAATTTGTATGGGTGTGGTTACGAATTTAATCCTTTGAAGCTGGCTGAGCACTGTAAATTGGAATTTGAGAAGATGGGGATTATGGTAGATAATGTTGAGATTTTACTTAACCGTGAGATAAAGAATGGCAGAAGTGTGTTGTTTGAAGGAGCACAAGGGGTTTTGCTTGATGTAGATTTTGGAACATATCCTTATGTTACATCTTCAAATGCGTCAAGTAGTGGTGTAGCTACAGGAACGGGTTTCTTTCCAAAGGGTTTTGATAATGTGATAGGTATAGTTAAGGCTTATACTACTAGGGTTGGTGAAGGACCTTTTCCGACAGAGCAAGACAATGAGATTGGTAGAATAATAAGGGAAAGAGGTGGAGAATTTGGAGCTACTACTGGTAGGCCTCGTAGGTGTGGGTGGATAGATCTTCCTCTTCTTAGGTATTCTACTATAGTTGGTGGGGCAACTGAGATATTTCTTACGAAGATTGATGTGCTCTCAGGGATTGAGGAGATAAAGGTGTGTGTGGAGTACAGGATTGAAGGAAAAGTTTTCAAGTTACCTCCTTTTATGGATCCGCAGACGCTTTACGAAGTTGAGCCAGTGTACGTAACATTCAAGGGTTGGGGTAATAGTCTTTCGGAGGTAAGAAAAATTGAAGACTTTCCTAAGGAAGCAAGATCCTACATTGATTTTATACAGGAGTCTCTAAATATACCTATCAGTTACATATCAGTAGGTCCAGAGAGACATCAGACTGTCGTTCTAAAAAGTTAGGGATTTCACAGATTTTGCCTTGGAGTTTATTTTTAAGTTAAGTCTGGCCATCGTATGGAAAAGCTCTAGATTCTTTGTTAGGTGTTTTCTGTGCTGTTGCTCTTACTCTATATGGAAAGATATATCTACAATCTTGTAGTTCATTGTTATTGCACTGGTTGATACAAAATCAATGGGTGCGTTTATTTTTGCAAGTTCCTTTACTTTCTCAAGGTTAATGTTTCCAGAAGCTTCAACTATGATGTTGGGGTTTTGTGATTTTATATACTCTGCAGCGGATTTTGTTTGAGAGGTTGACATGTTGTCAAGCATTATTATGTCTACTCCTGCTTCTACTGCTAGTTTTACCTGTTCCATGTTTTCGCATTCAACCTCAACTTTGTGCATTGGTGAGAACTTTTTTACAAGTGCTACTGCCTTTTTTATGTCTCCTTTGAACACAGATATGTGGTTATCCTTTATCATAACCATGTCGTATAGGCCGAACCTGTGGTTTGTTCCTCCACCGACTCTTACAGCGTATTTTTGGAAAAATCTTAGTCCTGGGATTGTTTTCCTAGTGTCAAGTATGCCAAACTTGCCTTCAGTTGCGTTTACGAATTCTCGGGTAGTTGTGGCGATTGAAATCAAGATTGTGAGGATGTTTAGCAAAGTTCTTTCTATTGAAAGTAGCATTTTTGCACTTCCTTCAAGGGAAAATATTTTTGTTTTTTCGTTAAACTCTTCTCCATCCTTAAGAGAACATCCCTTTATTCCAAAGTCCTTTTCCAGAACTACCGAGAAAATCTCACCGGCGAAGACTCCCTTATCGTTAGCTATGATATAAGCTTGCTCCTTCCTGTTGGGAATTATGTTTGATATTATATCATTATTGTTCGTGTCCTCAAACAATGTCTCATCAAATAGTTTTTTACTTGCATTGTAGAGATTTATGTCGTAGTAAAACATATTTTGATAGGATTGTTATTTCCTAGCTTTGCCTTGGGCAGCAACTGCTTCCATTGCCTTTCTAACTTCTTCTGGATCACCAAGGTAGTATCTATTCAAGGGTTTTAGTTGCTCGTCTAGTTCATACACTAGTGGTATTCCGGTGGGTATGTTGAGTTCCACTATGTCTTGATCTGATATATTGTCAAGGTATTTTACTAGTGCTCTTAGGCTATTGCCATGCGCGGAGATTATTACTCTTTTCCCAGTTTTTATTGTTGGGCCTATTACTTCATACCAATATGGTAATACCCTTGCTACTGTGTCTTTAAGACTTTCACTTAGAGGTAGTTCTTCCGGCTTTAGATCCTTATACCTAGGATCGTTTCCGGGGTATCTTGGATCGGTTTTCTCAAGTGGTGGAGGTGGAATATCATAGCTTCTTCTCCATATCTTTACTTGCTCTTCACCATATTTTTCCGCCATCTCGGCTTTGTTAAGACCTTGTAGTGCTCCGTAATGTCTCTCATTAAGTCTCCAGTGCTTGTATTCAGGTATCCAAAGTAAATCCATTTCGTCAAGAATTATATGCAAGGTTCTTATCGCCCTCTTTAGAACCGATGTAAACGCTACATCAAACACATAACCATTTTCCTTTAGAACTCTTCCAGCTTTTCTTGCTTCTTCAATTCCTCTTTCCGAAAGGTCAACATCTGTCCAACCAGTAAACTTGTTTTCCTTATTCCAGATGCTTTCACCGTGCCTTACTAGAACTACTTTATACATTTTCACCTCCTTTGTTATAAGGATTTACACAAAGTATTATAAGAGAACTGAGACTTAAGATTGAAGTTTTTTGTTTCGTAAATCAGTGAGAGAGTGATTAGCTTTATTTGCGTTTCTATGGGTTTGAAATAAATTTGAATAGATTGATTCCAGCGAACTGATTTTAATAAGTTGCTAAGTGATAGTCCGTCTACTGATAATCTTGTCAGGAGGTAGGGTATGGATATGGGTGTTATGAGGAGTATTATTAAGGGTGTTTTTGTGGTTAGTTTGT
>JBCNVF010000006.1 GCA_039630355.1 Brevinematia bacterium | reverse complement strand
ACTTTTTTTCATAAGCTTTTACCTCCTTAGGGTTTAATCTTAATATAATAATAATATACGGCTTTTGGAAACTGTTTGTCAATATTCGGGGGTTTGGTTGAATAAGTTAAGTCCTGAGGTTTAACGATTAGGTGAGGTTTTCTTTTGTTTTTCTCGCAGTCCCTAACGGGACTGGGTGAATACTTTTCTCAATAAGCATCTAAAAAGCTTGGTGTAAAGTGGAGTTTTTTTGACTAAGAAGCATCTAGGACCAGAGGGGGGGGTAAGAAGAAGGTTAAAAATCTTAGCTTAGCTTTATTGCGTTTTGCCTTTTTTGTTGAAATTTGGGAGATTCTGGATTAGAATTTCTTTGGGTTTATGGAGGATTGAGATGGATATAAAGAGGGTTAAAGAAGTGACTGCGAACATAATAGGTAATGTGAGTAAGGTGATAATTGGTAAGAACAAGCAAGTAAAGCTGATACTTGCGTCAATGTATTCAAGGGGACATGTTCTGATTGAGGATATTCCCGGGGTGGGTAAGACTATGTTAGCTAGGGCGATAGCTAAGAGCATAAGTGGTGTTTTCAAAAGAGTGCAAGCTACTCCGGACTTATTGCCTTCGGATATAATAGGTATCTCAATATACAATCCTGAAACGAGAAAGTTTGAGTTTAAGAAGGGTCCTATTGTGTCAAACATTCTTTTGGTGGATGAGATAAATAGAGCTACTCCGAAAACACAGTCTGCGCTTCTTGAAGCTATGGGGGAAATACAAATATCGGTTGAAGGGCTTACGTTTTCTCTTCCGAACCCTTTTATAGTTCTAGCAACTCAGAACCCAATTGAGTTTGAAGGAACGTTTCCGCTTCCTGAAGCACAGATGGATAGGTTTATGATAAACATATCTCTAGGTTATCCTAATCCTGAGGAGGAGGTTGAAATACTAACGTCTCAGAAGGAAATTCACCCTATAGAAACCATATCATCGGTGACTACCACTAAAGAGATAGTTGAGATACAAGAAGAGGTTAAAAAGGTGTATATTGAGGAGAGCCTGAAAAAATACATAGTTGATATAGTCAACAGAACTAGAAACCATCCAAGCTTGATATTAGGTGCATCTCCGAGAGGGTCTCTTAGTATGTTTAAAATGGCTCAGGCTCTTGCTGGAATAAACGGAAGGGACTATGTCATTCCTGAGGATGTGAAATCTGTTGTGGTGCCATGCCTGAAACATAGGCTTATTCTTAAACCTGAAGCTAAACTTAAGGGAATAAAGCCTGAAGATATCCTGAACTCAATTTTAGAGTCAGTGGAAGTGCCAGTTGAAGAGGTAAAGACGAGTTAATATGGTGAGATACTTCTTTCTTTTTCTGCTGGTATTGGCTATAGTTATCCTTTTTCCATTGTATGAGACCATCTTAGTTGTCGTTTCAGGGATACTCGTAGTTCTTTTTAATAAAGTGTATTCTGATAGGGTAGTGAAAGGTATTGCGGTGTCAAGATTTATTGAGAACACCAAAATATTTAATGGTGATAGTACTACAGCTGGGATAGTTGTTGAAAATAAGACAGTATTCCCACTTATTGCCTATGTTTATGATTATACGAGTATGGAGCTTTCACACAAGCAGAAGGAAACGTTTTTTCTTTTCCTTCTTCCTAAGGCGAAAAAACTCCTAAAATACAGAATAGTTGGAAGTAAAAGAGGTGATCACCACCTAGGACCAACGATGATAGAGTTTAAAGATCTGTTTATGAGAACTTTCCTAAGCAAAGAGTTTGATACTGTAGACTTTGTAACAGTATTTCCATCCATACTCCCACACAGCGAGATTGATAAGAGCATTCTCCAACCCTACGGTGAGATTAAGAACAAACTTCCCATATTTGAGGATCTAACGAAAATACAAGGAATAAGAGAATATCAGGATGGTGACGAGATAAGAAAAATAAACTGGAAAATTTCTGCAAGGCATGATAAACTCTACGTGAATTATTACAATCCATCGGTTTCCTCAGGAACAATAGTTATCCTTAACCTCTATCATCAGGACTATGATATGAAGTATGCAGACTACTACGAAGAGTTTAGTATAGAGTTTGCTACTACTATTATATTTGAGCTTTATGGATATCATCAGGAGGTAGGCCTGGTTGCAAATGGAGAGATAAGGAGGAAAGTTTCTCTAAAAGGCAAGTCCATTGTGGAAAATCCTTTAGGCTTTTTTGAAATACCTATCTCCTATGGAAATACACATATATCCAATATGTTTGAACTTCTAGCTAGAATATATCCACAAAACAAAATTACCCTTTTTCAAACTCTTAGAAATCTGTCTATTCAAATTCCTTGGGGAACTGCTATAGTGCTCATAACACCAAGGATTGACGAAGAGATTTCTCTACTTCTTTACGAAATTTCAAGAAAAGGCCACGAGATATTCATATACAATACTCATCCTAGTAGATCAATTGAAACATTCAATATCAGAAGTATGAAACCTTTTAATACCCTGAAGGTTGAAAATACAATACAAATAGAAAGGGTGGTATGATAATGACTGAGTATGCGGATCTTTCCAACTTAGGTTGATCATTGAACCCTTTGTTAAGGGATGGAAATTGTCCTTTTGGTAAGTTGAGAGCTAGAGGTGAACTACTTTAGAATTTTATTAACTAACCGGTAAGTTAACAAAAATAGGAGGTATTATGGAAGTTTCGCCTAGGGATAAGATAATATTGTCTGCGGTGAAGTTATTTTCAACGAAGGGGTTTGATGCTACTTCTGTTGATGAGATAGCAAGAAACTCAGGTATTAATAAAGCGATGATATACTACTATTTTTCTAGTAAGGAAGAGCTACTTGTCAGTATTATAAAAAAGAGTATTGATGAGTTTTATAGGATAATTGAGGAGATGGATATATCGTCGTTTTCTTCGCTAAGGGATTTTATAAGGATGCTTGTTGTGAATGTGGTTGATTATATTGTGACTCACAGAGATGTTGTCAAGATATTTTTTAGAGAGGGGTTTGTATATGGTGATAAAATTGGCACTACTGTAGGTAAGATGTTGTTGTCAGTGTTTGAGGATTTGATTTTGAGAGTAAGGCATAAATTTAGTCTATCTGATACCTTATCTTATGTTGATTGTGCTATAATGACGAATCTAGTTGCTGGTATAATACACTTGGAAAGCGGGTATGGTGGTGAGGAGTTTGAAGTGGTGAAAAGTAGCTATATTGACAAGGTATCTAGCGTTATATTTTATCTGGTTACTGGAGGTAATTTTTCGGGAGGTGAGGTATGAACAAAAGAGAAGCTAATGTTATATCTCTTGAGGGAAAGATAGCTATGGTTACGGGTTCTGCAAGTGGAATAGGTAGAGGGATAGCAAAAGTGTTGTCTGAGGCGGGGGCGACAATCTATGCTGTGGATTACGACTTTAAGTTGTTGCTGGATCTGAAGAAGAGTTTTGAAGAGAGAGGTAAGGAGATAAGGGTGCTACATTACGATTTATCTTCCAGAGGTGAGGTGCAAAAGTTGTGGGATGAGATAAAAAACGCAGAGCCAGACATATTGGTGAATAATGTTGGGTTGTATCAGTTTAGGGACTTTCTAGAGGTTGATGAGGAATTTTTGGATAGGGCTATAGATGTTAATCTCAAATCTTGTTTTTGGATGTGTCAGTTTATGATAAAGAGGAATATTGAGAGGGGAAGAGGTGGAACGATAGTTAACATTTCTTCTGTGGAAGCGGTGTTGCCGTTTATTGAGGGACTTACTCACTATACTGCTAGTAAGGCAGGTGTTATAGCGGTTACGAGGGCTTTGGCAAAGGAATATGCGCGTAAGGGATTCAGAGTTAATGCTATACTGCCGGGAGGTATTGTTACACCGGGGACTAAAAATATTGCTAAAAAGGCTCTGATGAAATTTGATATTTCAATACTGAAGTCAGGTCGTAGGTTCTGGGATAGACTTCCATCAAGGACTCTAGGTAAACCTGAGGATATTGGTAAAGTGGTATTAGCATTGGTTAGTGATCTATTTTCGTATGTTCATGGGGCGGTAATACCTGTGGATGGTGGTTTCTTATCAGCGTAACTGGTGGAAATTAGGAGGGTAGCTTTGGGTATGAGTAATCTAAAACTTTGCTAATTGAATTTTTTGTGAGGTCTCCTATATATTTTT
>JBCNVF010000005.1 GCA_039630355.1 Brevinematia bacterium | reverse complement strand
CCCTCCATCTACTGATACATAAACTTGTTTAACACCACTTAGCGAATCACTTGCAGTTCCTATTATCCTAAGACCACCTGCTGGTAGATTGTTAGTTATAGTGCTACCATCCGCAGGAGAAGTTATACTCACATTCGGTGGTATAGTATCAACGATAATATTTATTGCGTTTATTACACTCACATTTCCGGCATTATCCTCTGCATAATACTGAATCACATTTGTGCCTCCACTGAGTCCACTCAGGTTAGTATTCCAAGATGAACCTGTCAATGAGACTTTCCCAAACGCTCCACTTGTACCAACCCTCAGATACACCGCCTTCACGCCGGCAACTCCAACATCGCTCACATTACCACTCACCACCACCGAAGTTGTGTTCGTCAAGGTGTTGTCTGCAGGAGAAGTTATACTCACATTCGGTGGTATAGTATCAACGATAATATTTATTGCGTTTATTACACTCACATTCCCAGCATTATCCTCTGCATACACCTCTATCACATTCGTCCCATCACTAAGCCCACTCACGTTCGTACTCCACGAAGAGCCTGAAAGCGCCACCTTCCCAAACGCTCCACTTGTGCCACCCCTCAGATACCCTGCCTTCACGCCGGCCACTCCAACATCACTCACACTACCACTCACTACCACCGAAGTTGTGTTCGTCAAGGTGTTGTCCGCAGGACTAACCGACGAAATATTCGGTGAAGCAGTGTCAACAACGATAATAATTTGTTGTGTTAAACTTGATAACCCAGCGCTATTTGTCCCAAAAACTTCCACTTTATTACTCCCTTGAGACAGAGAACCTAGATTAATAGTCCAACTTGTATTTCCTGAGATACTGCCCCAAGGGTCATTGCCAATTCTGTAGACAATAGTTACAACATTAGCACTGGCAGTCCCAAAAACCGCGAGAGAAGTCGTATTTGTAAGTATTGTTGAACCATCGGTTCCAGGAGAAGTGATTATGACAGTAGGCATATTAGGATCAACATTTACAGTTATTTCATCTGTAATACTTATATTTCCAGCATTATCTTCTGCGTAAACTTGAACTATGTATGATCCACCTACTGTGATATTGACGTTTGTGTTCCAATTGGTGGTTCCGTTAACTTTACCAAACGAGCTATTTACACCCACTCTCAAATACACTGCTTTAACACCACTTAAAGCGTCATTAGCCGTGCCACTGACAGTAAAATTAGATGGTAAGGTGCTACCACTTACAGGGTTAGTTATACTCACAGTTGGAGGTGTTTTGTCTACTAACACTGTTACCTGCTGAGTAGAACTAACTCTACCAACATTGTCTTCCGCATAAACCTGTATGACATTTAAATCATCCATTAGACCAATGAGATTCGTGTTCCAACTAGATCCTGATATACTAACCTGTCTAAAAATTCCATTCGTCCCTACTCTAAGATATACTCCCTTGATGCCACTACCAGTATCAGTCGCCGTGCCACTAACTGTTATATTACCAGTATTATTTGTGGAGTTGTTAGCAGGTGATAGTATAGTTACAGTAGGTAGTCCTGTGTCTATAACTATTGATACCTGTTGTGTAGTGCTAGTATTACCAGCATTGTCAATTGCATATGCTTGTATAATGTATGAACCGTCGGATAGACTCACATTTGTGCTCCAGTTAGTATTGTCTAATACTGCTTTCCCAAAGTTTTCACTTCCTACCCTTACATAAACTTCTTTCACCCCACTACCACTATCAGTTGCTGTTCCTAAAATAGAAATATTGCCTGTTGTGGTGTTCGTGGAGTTATTAGTAGGTGATATTATACTCAGTGTCGGTGGAGTTCTGTCTTCTGTTTGTTGATTAGTGTCTCGGTTATTTCCACCTTGCTGTGGCTCAGGAGAACAACCAATGTAAACCAGTCCTATCAACATGATTAGCAAAAGAAACGCTGTTAAAGCTTTCATAAGCTTTACCTCCTTACAAGGATGGCTCTAGTATTATTATACAAGTATCTGGATTAAATTTCAACAGGATTTCCGCCAATAAATTCCAAAATCTACAACTAGGATGCAGTTTTTCCCTTTTACTATTCCTGCGGTCCTTGAATTGAGTAACATCCTTTCTGACAAGCATCCAAAAAGCTTGGTTTGAAGTGACGAATACTGTCAAAACCAAGAGCGGTAAGGCAAGCAAAAAGTTGAATCTACTCAGTTGAATTGGAATCCACTACTGCAATTTCATAACTACACGGATGACTCTAATCAATATTTATTATATAAACCTTTACCACAGAACCTTTCTTGTCTGTCGGTCACGGAGGTTAGAGAAAATATAAATCAGGACAAACCTACCTAAAATGGATTGAAAAAGTGGTTAAATCAAACTACAGATCACTGTGATTGTCTGAAAACTTTGTGAAGGCCTTACCGAGATAGTAGATAAACAAACTGTTGTTTAATAATTACACAGAGAGTTCAATCTACTTAATCCTCTAGAGGAGGTATTAGGTATGACTAAAGAGGAGAAACTCAAGTTCTTTCTGGCCGATCAAATATACTGCATAACCGCAGAAGAATATTCAAGAGGTAGAAGTAACATTCAAGTAGTAAAGGAAATGTTGGAAGCTGGGATAAAGATAATACAATACAGAGAGAAAAAGAAAAAGGGTTTATACCGTTATAATGAGGCAAAGGAGATAAGGAAGATGACAAGAGATTATGGAGCTATACTTATAATTAACGACTATGTAGATCTTGCGATGTTAGTAGAGGCTGATGGTGTGCATCTTGGGCACGAAGATTATCCTATTGATGAAGTAAGAAAACTCGTAGGTGATGATATGATAATAGGGGCTTCAACCCACTGGGAGTCACAAATGATAGAAACCCTAAAGAAAGGTCCTGACTACATAGCAGCCGGTCCCCTGTTTGAAACCCACACCAAAGAAGATGTCATACCCCCGGTAGGACTTGAATACCTTGAGTTTACTCTAAAAAATTCTTCGGTTCCTGTTGTAGCAATAGGTGGGATAAAGGAACACAACATTCATAAAGTTGTGCAGAAGGGGGCAAGATGTATCTCTTTGGTAACAGAGATCACTCAAGCAGATGACATAAAGGAAAAGATAAAAAAGCTCTACGAAATTTGGAAGAGATCAAAAACGGAGAGGTAGCAGTCCCTCTCCAAAAGCTTAGTCCTCAACTACAGCTAGTACATCGTCATTTTTAAGGATAAGATACTCAACATCGTCAATCTTTATTTGTGTCCCAGCGTATTTATCATATATCACCTTCTGTCCAACTTTAACCTTCACATTATCCGGATCTCCTATCTCCTCAACAATACCTTGTTGGGTCTTCTCTTGAGCAGTCTGAGGTATGTAAATACCTCCTTTTGTTTTCTCTTCAACTTGTAAAACTCTTACAAGTAATCTATCACCAATTGGTTTTACTTTCATAGTACACCTCCTAACGGGTGAAAAATTGTATAATAATATACTAAAAACAAACTCCTATGTCAAATTTCACATCCTCCACTACCCCGCAAAAAAGCCTTTATATAGTCCTCCAGAAGTATTACTGCGGAAACGGAGTCAACGTTTTTTACACCAAACCTTTCAGCTATCCTTGTAGTAAACCTCTCATCAAAAAGTTCAATATCAATGTTTAACTCCTCTTTCAATTTATTTGAAAAATCCTCAACATATTCTTGGATCTTGCTCTTAGTAGAGTTAAAATTCAACGGAAGACCTATAACTACCTTGTCAACCCTATCCTTAGCAACAATTTCCTTTATTTTACCAATAGAACTTTTCAGATCCTTCACAGTAATAACTTCCCTAGGAAATACTATCCCTATGTCAGTATCGCAAAATGCTACTCCTATCTTCTTGATCCCCACATCAAGTCCCAAAAGCCTCATAGGAGAATATCTCCATAAAGAAATCTGTCAACACAAATTTAGGATTTATGTTAAAAGAATATACCTTAGTGTATCCATCATCAAGCAAAGTTTGAAGTTTAGAAAGTCTACTGATTGTGAATTTCTGCAAAAATTCTCTGGGTAACACTGAGATAACTTCCCTTTCAGTTGCAATTCTAAACCCTAGGTTTCTAGCCCTAGCCTCAAGAATTAAGTTTATAACCCTACTAGCAACTTCAAAAAACTTTTCAACAAGGATATCTTCTTGAACAATCTCATCAACTAAATCCATAGCTACTTCCAAGTTACCAGAAACTAACACCTTCAAAAACTTCCCAAAAAACTCAGTACTTACTCTATAAACATCCTCCAACATCAAGTCGTAGAATGAATAATATCCATTGCTGTCCAACTCAGCTATTCCTTGAAAAAACTCTCTTATTTCATCACCTTTAAACTTGAAAAACGAAATCTTAACTACCCTTGACCTAATGGTAGCTAAGATCTTCTCATACCTTGAGGTTGTGAGAATGAAGAATACCCCCTTAGGAGGTTCTTCAAGAGTCTTAAGTAGAGCATTTTGGGCTTCGGTAGTAGCCTTGTCAAATTCCGAAAGTAGAACAAACTTATATCCCGAAAGCGAGGTTCTGTTAACAAAATGTATAACTTCCCTCACCGTATCTATTCCTATGCTTTCCATCCTTGAAAGACTAGAAATGATACTCTCAAAACCCAAGAGTAATTTTTCCAAAGCCTTTATATCAAAATTCTGTTGTCTCAAAGCAGTAACAAGCGAAAATAATTCAGAAAGATCACCAATATCTTCCCCAAGCCCTCTATTAGCAATACAAAATCCCACAAACTTGAAAAATAACTCTCTCAACCTTTCATTAGATTTCAATTTGTCAACATTTTTCCTAAAAAATTTGTAAGACAAAACATAATAATACGGACCTGCAACAAAGATATCACTGTGATTGAAAGGTAGACAAGATCGGTAGTCCTCCAGAAATTTTGATATTATAACCTCCGAGGAAAAAGTTTTAAAAAGCCCCCTAGGACCTACAAACACAACTCCGCCGCTATGTTTACCCTCAACAGCAGAAAGGATTACCCTCTCTAGGCCCTTGTTGAAAATCATCGGAAAACACTAATAAAAGGGAGTATGGATATTTTGTAAGCGATATCCTTAGGCACAAGTAGGATACCTAAAACCACCAAAAATACAATCAGTACTATAACTACTTCAACCACTGGAAAACCTGAGAAAATCTCTAGAAAAGTATTTTTACTTTTGTATCTTGATCCCATAACTACACCATTGCTAGCTTATCAAGCTTTCCTGCTTTCAAACATTTACTACAGATCTTTACATACTTTACCTTACCATCTATTATAACTTTCTTTCTTTGTATATTAACTTTCCAAACTCTTCTTGTCTTCTTATTTGAGTGACTCACATTGTTTCCAAATTTGGTCCCTTTACCACAAACTTCACACCTAGCCATTCTACCCTCCAAGCAGAAAGTATTATAAACCTACCTAGAAAAAACTTTCAAAAACGGCAGAAGATACGTCCAAAAGACTCATAACTAGCAAAAAATCAAAAAGGAGGGAAAATATTCTTCCTCACTCTCCAAAATAGTCCCCCTAGAAGAAGATTCTAAAAAACGAAGTTGGATAGAAACTTTTTTTAGTTCTCTTAAAAAATGAAATTTCATCTCTTCCTAGCTTCTGAACCTTTGCGCTACATATCACCGCAGTGGTGAAGTAAAATAGAGCAAAGCTATGTGCAGAATCTCTTTAACACGAATTTTAACCAAACCACAGCATACTACTGCTGAGAGCTACCCTAGATATCCTCAAGCTTCCTGAGAGAACGATTGCAAGAACGACTCCTAATATCTTCTTCCTGAGCTTGGATGAAAGTTAAGTAGAAAGTTTTTGATGGAGTGATTTACAACTTTTTGCTGTTCATATATCCCTCCTTTTGCCTTTATTTTACGAGGCAAGAGGAGGTTATTTCACTTTAATTTTTACCAAACTCTACTGCAAACTTCAGAGTAAAACCGTTGAATTCACGATATTTTTCGTATACAATTACTATTGGGAGGTTTGCGATGGTTAGCAGAGGTGTTAAAGCTTTTCTTGCTCTACTTACCAGTTTTATAATGCTAAGTTGCACGGGCATAGCTATTCTTCCTCCAGCTCCTCAAAGTCTCTACTACAAAGAAAACAGTCCCAACATAGGAATATCATCTTCACTTTTCCCAATGCACGCCTTTGGAGAGGGACATATATGGCTTAACAAAGAAAACTTGGAACAAATCGGAGTATTAATCGGATACGCTCCTACATTCCTGTATAACTTTGATGAGCCTAGAACATACTACAAAGATTTACCACCCGACCTATCATTAGGTATCGCTTATTCTGACAATAAAACCCTCTCACTTTTTTACAGAAAGTGGAACACAACTGACGAAGGGTGGGCTATAGGAAACTTTGGTATTGAAACTATGGTGATAAATCGCTTTATCAGCATCACTAACGGAGAACAAAGGAACATATACTTAACATTTTTTGGACCAAACCTTATTGGTTCAGTTGGATATTTTGATGAAACAGTTTCCCTTGGGTTTTCCCCTAGAGTTGGAGCAGGATTTATAGCAAGCGACATAGGTGGAGGAGCTTATATACTGTTAGGGATAGGACTTAGTGCACATCTAAACATAACGAGTTTCTTAAGTATCGGACTTGGTGTGAATTTTGCTGGATCAATAGGTAGTGTTGAGGGAATAGCTGGAAATATTGGGAAGTCTGCACCACTCTTGGCAATTTACTTGAATTTTAGACCTTGATGTAGTAATCTAATACAAGGAGGGCAATATGAAGAGAGCGAAAAGATCTTTTATCATACTCTTAGTCGGAGCTTGCGTATTTCTTTCGAACTGTGTTGCTGTAATGATTCCGTCAATTTCACAATACTACCACAAAGACAATGCTTTCATAAGCGCAAGTATTGGATATTATCCGGAGAATTATAGTGGTGAATTCAGTATTTGGATAAACAAAGAGAATGAACTTGATACAGGAGTAAGTCTATTGATGTATGTAGATAGCAACTATGATAACAACTATGGATACAGTGCCTATCCATTTGTAAGAAAGTGGTTCAAATCTGGCGATAAGCCTGTAGCTAATTTCGGAGTTGCTTTACCCATTACATTCTCATTTGATAGTAGAAGCGCTTTTACAGTAGGGCCTGAGGGATTTGGGTGTGTTGGACTCTTTGGTGAGACATTGTCTTTGGCTTTAGTTGGTAGAGTAGGATTAGGCTTTGCCCAGGCTTATGGAAGTGGAGTATACTGGTTTTTATCCGCCAGTGCCCAGATAAACTTTATGCCTATAAAAAACTTTGGCATTGGAGCAGAAATCTCACCTAGTGCAGGTGCTGACCTCCTACCATTCCTAGGAATAAAAGAAATTGCCGGAGTAGGTGTTGTTTCACCATTTGTCAGGGCTTTTGTTAACCTTAGCTTCTAGTTTTCATGCTTCCAAAAAAGGAACATAACCCCAGAAGTTAGATCTAAAATAAGATATAACTTGACCTCTACGCAAACCAGCGAGATCTCTTCCCATTATCTTTTCTCATCTAACCATCGTAAAACTTTCTCCCACTTTTTAACAAACGGGGGGAGGGAACCGTGTAATAAAACCCACTTTCTAAGCCACTCTTTTGTATGCGGATCTGACAAGTTACCATCTCCTGGACCAACCCCATCAAGTAGATATTTCCTATTTATTTCTTCAATGTGCTTTTCCCGAAAGTATTTTGAAACTAAGGAAGCAGTCTTACACTCCAAATATTCATCATCAGCTCCATACTTTACCACCAACTCTGCAAAATAGTACTTACTCCTAAGCGTTTCCAACATTTTACGCGAAACCCCAAAGTCATCGAGAACTATTCTCACACTCTTGCCTTTACTTAGGTCAACCTCAAGCTCCTCAAGAATGGAAAGATATCCCTTAAAGAGAAGATGATTCATTTTCTTCGGCTTTAGTTTATTGGGCTCTATCTCCTTTACCACAAATCTTACACCCAGCCTCTTGAGAGTTTCAAATAGCTCTTCGTACCTTGCAAAAGAAACCCTATTTTTTGTGTTAAAGCTGGAAACTACTTTTTCTATCTCTACTTTAAGTTTTTCTATCCTTACACCACACAATACTATGTTTCCAAACAACTCTCCCTTACCTGTTTCATCAAGCCCCACCATTACATCATACTCTTTCTCAGGTATAAAAGATATCAAAAAGTCCTCAACCTCCTCCATCCCTTTGTGAATCAAGACAACTTTACCACTTTTATACAACACCAGCACAGAATGTGGAGCTGTAAACCTGGAAAATTCGTAGTCACTACTCGTAGGTTTTTGCTCAAATTTCCCATTGAAGGTGGATTCTATAGCATTGTGCAAGGTTGGTAGAAACTCCTGAGGATATTTCTTCACGAAAACCTTCCGCTTCATGCTAAAAGTAAAACTCCTCCTTCAGTTCTCTTCCCATTAGATCCCTTAGGGAAGTTATCGGGCTTTTGTTGTTGTAGATTACCTCATATACCTCGTTAGCGATAGGAAGCTCTACATTGTATTTTTGTGAAATTCTTCTTACAGCCATTGTGGTGTAATACCCTTCTGCCACCATTTTGGACGACATTATAATATCGCTAGCCTTAAAACCTCTTGCTATCATTTCACCAAGATTTCTGTTCCTGCTATAACCACTGTTGCATGTTACTATCAAGTCTCCCACACCTGAGAGTCCATAGAAAGTTTCAACCTTACCTCCTAAGATCTTGCCTAATCTGACAATCTCATGAAGACCTCTTGTTATAAGAGAGGCTTTCGCATTGCTACCTAGCCCAATTCCATCAACAATACCCGCAGAGATAGCTATGACATTCTTGTATGCTCCCGCAAGTTCAGTTCCTACAACATCATCCCATGTATAAACTCTAAAGTAAGAAGTGCTTATTGCTTGCTGAACAGTTCTAGCAAAAGCCTTATCACTCATAACAAGCGTAATAGCACATGGAAGCTTTCTAGACACTTCCTCTGCGTGACTAGGCCCCGAAAGCACACCAATAACCTCAGCAGAAACCTCCTCTCTCACAATATCTGTCGGAAATTTTAAACTCTCAATCTCTATCCCCTTAGTACAACTTATCACAACTTTACCCGCCAAATAGCTTCTAAAAAGCCTTATAGTTTCCCTAAAGTATTTTGAAGGAACTGCTACAAAGACTACCTCCCTGTCTTCAAGATCTTCCGGAGAGTTTGTGTAATACACGCTCTGCGGAAGCATTACCCCGCTAAGATAGTCTGGACTTTCATACCTCCACCTAATGTATTCTATAACCTCCTTCCTCCTCCCCCATAGCTTAACATCATTCTTCTCCGAAAACACAACAGACAGAGCAAGACCCCAACTTCCACTACCTATTATCCCTATTCTCATAGGAGAAAAATTATACTTCATAACTAAGCTTGCTTGAAACCTAGCAAAACTAAATTCAATAAACCACAACTAACAATTAGACATGTCTTTTCTCTCACCTCCTATCAGGACTAGGTAAAAATACCCTTCTTAATAGGCACCTATAGGCTTTGCACGAAATAAAGTTTTGCAACTTAGAGCCTTATCCACTCACCTAAATAATCCTCTACTCCGCCATTAATACAACAGTATGTAGTAGAAATCTACGTGTTAAAAAGTTATTAAAATCTTAGTTTTCAAGATAACCCAAAGAGCTACTGAGAAATTCCTTGCTCAATCCTCTTGTTTACAAATGTATAGGGCAGTCAAACCCTAGTTAGACTCTACTAAAATAAACTTCTTTATAATTCTTCTAAAGAGGATGGATGTGGTAGCTAGAGAGATAAGATGGGTTTTCATTGCTTTGAGTATTTTACTGAATCTTAAAGCGCTTGGAAAGGTAGAGATAGAGGATTCCTTGGGAGTAAAGTTTGAGAAGAAAGAGTACCGTAAGATTGTTTCCCTAGCTCCCAGCATAACCGAAATTCTTAAATTCTTGGACCTGAGTAGCAATATAGTTGGCACTACAAGATACTGTGAACATAACAGTAGAAAATTGGGAGGATTATACGATGTTGATCTGGAGGGAATAATTAAGCTTAATCCAGATATAGTATTCTTGCTTAGGGTTAGCGATACTAAAGTTTATGACTTTCTTAGAAGCAAGGGCATTCCTGCATTCGTATTAGAGTTTAGAAGTCTATCAGATATCATAAGTTGGGCAAGGAAAATCTCCACACTCACCGGAACTTTTAATTCCAACAGAAAGAAGATCAAAGATTTGGAGCATCTCTTTGATAGCCTGGCAGAGAGAGCAAGAAAGCATGTTAGCGGTAGAAGATTCTTTGTCATGTATTCTTATCCAACTATATATACCGCAAGTTCAAATAGCTATGTTGCTGAGCTTATAAGGAGAGTAGGAGGTATAAATCTTTCTGATTCTTTCTGCTGTGGTTATCAAACTATCATAACTTCTGTTGAGACGGTTTTAAAGCTTAAACCTGACATTGTATTAATAACTGACAACAATTTTGAAGCTATAACAAACGAACTTCAAAAGCTCGGATTAAACGCTAAATTCATCTATATTGATCCAATGGACATAAGTCCATCTATAAGAATAACTAACTTTATGCTCAAGATGATGTTGCATGAGAGTTTATCAAACTAAAGCTCCTCTGCTGAAAATGGAGGAATATGGTTAGCTTTCGCAGAGCTATTGCGAGACTTTCAAACCGTACTTTACTAATGCTTCCCTAAGTTTTTGCACATTGGGCTCTGAGAGTTCAGTCAGGGGTAGTCTAAGACTTCCATCTTTAATTATACCTACCAATTCCATTGCCTTCTTTATTGGTATAGGATTCGTTTCAAGGAACATCACCCTGTTGAGTATTTGAAGTTTTTTGTCAAGTTCTTCTGCTCTTTTTACATCACCGCTGAGATAGGAGTTTATCATATCGGACATATCCCTTGGAACTAGGTTAGCTGTCACAGATATTGCTCCTACACCACCAATTTTTAGAATCGGAAGGTTTATACCATCGTCTCCTGATATCAGCAAAAAGTCAGGTTTATCTACAAACTCTAAAATATCCATACATTGCTTTATGTTTCCTGAAGCCTCCTTCACACCAATGACATTAGGATTTCTTTTCACAATTTCTGCTAGTGTCATAGGTTCAATGTTTATTACAGTTCTACTGGGAACGTTGTAGGCTACTATTGGGAAGCCACCAGTTTCCTTTGATATTGCGGTAAAGTGCTCAATCAAACCTCTCTGTGTTGGTTTGTTGTAGTACGGTGCTATCACCAGCGCTGCATCTGCTCCTGATTTCTTAGCCTCATTCGTGAAGTATATGCTCTCATGAGTAGAATTTGTACCAGTTCCTGCAAGCACAGGCACCCTACCTCTAACTTTCTTAACAACAAAATCTACAACTTTGACATGCTCTTCGTAAGAAAGTGTCGGAGACTCACCAGTAGTGCCACAAGGCACAATAACATTAGTCTTGTTCTCAAGATGAAACTCCACCAAATACTCCAAAGTCTCCCAATCAACTTCTCCTCCCCTTTTAAAAGGAGTTATCAACGCTACCATTGAACCCCTCAGCATAAAAACCTCCAGTGCTTTGAATATTAAATAATAAAACTTCTTAATTCAAGAAAAACTTACCAAAAATAAAGTCCAAAACTTACAACCAAGGGTAGTCTTTTCTCTACTTTTCTCACAGTCACTGCCGGAACTAAGTAAACACTTCTCTTAGCAAACACCTAATTAGAACCTTGCTTACTCACCTAATGGGAATCGGAATTTATTTACCAAAATCCGCTAAAACAAGTTATAATATTTGCTATGAAAAAGCTACTTTTCGTATTCCTTACAAATATCCTATTTCTCACACACACTTTTAGTGTCCAGAATCAAACAATATCGGTACTCCCAGAGAATGAAAAAGATATAGTTATGTCAATGATAATTGAAGCAAAACTCTCAAGTTCTGGAAAACTTAACCTCTACTACTACTTCGGAACTATCGACAAGGAAGTAGACAAGATGAAGTTTATGTATGACAACAAGTTATCAGGTCTTATAGTGGTGAGTAACAATATCGCGAAGATATTTACAACAAAGGGATTACTAACGAATATTTTACTAACTGAGGGAAATATTGAAACAGTAGTTTCAAATATTATTGATATCTTTCCTCCAAAAGAACCAGAGAAGACACTTAAGGAGATAGTTGAAATAGACTATGTAAGTCCCCTTGAGGAAACAAAACCTAGACACAGCTTGTTACTTTATGTTGAACCTACCAAGTCTTGGGTAGGCTTTTATAAAACGGTTTTCGAAACTAACATCAGCGGGGGGCAGACAAACATTTACTCTTACGAAGCTTGGTTTTCACAAAAGCCTGATGTCGCAACCAAATACATGTTTGGTTTAGGCTATAGTTTAGATACAAGGTATTTTTCACTATCACTTTTAGCATCTTTTGAGCCAGATCCAGACTTAAGTCTAAAAACTGAATTAGTAGGTGGATTCTGGCTCTTTAAAGGGTTTATGATGGTAGGTTTGGTATTGTTATATGAACGAATAGTTTTTGAACTAAGTAACTTTATAGAGATTAGAGGGTCTATACATAACTATGATAATACCCTCAACCTCTACTCGCAAATAGATAAGATCAGGTTTGAAAACATTTATCTTCTTCCTAATATAAAGCTAAAATTCAGTAAGAATGACATCATTTCCTTCACTCCTTTCCTTACCCTATCAGCAAACATAGGAGCTGAAAATGTGATCATTGATGAAAGTGTATTAGAAACAACATCTCCTAGATTCATAGGAATAGTGTTGTCTATCGAAACAGGAATTTTTGATAATTTCCTGCTGGGATTTGAATTAAAAGCAGTTACCTTGTCTATTGGGAAGGGTGGATATTTGCTTGACAATAGAGACATAAAATTTACACACGACGTTTCTATCTCAGAGTCACTTTTTCTAAAGTATAGGTTCTAGGAGGTTATGTCATGAGAAGGTTTAGAACTGTCTTGACTTTTACCCTATTTCTAACCTTCTTTGTAGAACTTTCTTTTGCCAAATGGAAGATAGGAGTCTTTGACATAATGGGTTTTGATACCATTGGTAATGCAGTAGCAAATGCTATCAAAAGGTCATCTCTACTTATTTTGTCAAGAGACTTTCAGACAAGTGACATAGTCACAAATCTGATTGATAAAAACAAAATTCTGGAAGAAAGCACCAAAAGCAGGGTTGATTTCTCAATATACGGATTCGTGATAAAGGGGTCTGAAAGTAGATATAGGCTAGTCTTACAGCTTTTAGATGTGGCAAACAGAAGTGTTAAAATAACTAAGGAATACCAATTTGAATATGACACTGGTAGAATATTTGAGACTATTGATAGTGTCGTTGAAGACTTCAAGAGCGGTGTTTACAAAGTTATACCAAAATATGATGAAACAATAGCGGTTGAGTATAGGAAGGTAATTGAACAGAGACTTGAGGAAGTTCACATACCGGGGAGATTCTTGATATCTCTAAATATTATATCTTACTTTTCCGATCCCTCTTTTGTAGTATACCCCTCCCTAGCCTTTAGGTATATAAATAACTCACAAGGTGGATTATTAGGTAATGGATGGTTTGCCGGAATTGGTATACCAAGTGTTCTCATCTATTTAACTAGTAGTGATCTTACTTGGATTGTACATACCTTATCAAAAGAGTTATCAACATACGCTGGGACTAAGATTGTAGAGCCTGTTGGAATAGGAGTAGATTTCTTACTTTTTAAATCCCTCTGGACAGATAGCTTATCTTTTCAGCTCCGTCCTTGCATACACATAAACATATACGACTTCAATATCATTGCTTTCCTTACATTTCCTCCAAGAACCACAGGCAAAATCAGTGAATACTTGGGTCTGAAACTTTTAGGTATGTATCAGCTCAGTCAGCAGTTTGGTATAGAAGTTGAAGTAAGTTTTGATGATTACTATTGCCTCGAAGGTGTCAAAGTAAAAAAGGGAGGTTTTTTGGTTGGTATAGGTGTCTTTAGAAGCTTCCAGCTGTAGTTAGCTAGATATGGTTCAAAAAATCCTAAACTCTGTCAGAACATATCGGGTAAGCTACCATCTATAGTGTGCGAAGGCCTTATTAGCCTCAGCCATCTTGTGCATCTCCAACTTCTTCTTTATCGCATTCCCCGTCTCATTATACGCATTCACTATCTCATCCGCTAACTTCTGAAACATCGGCCTTCCCTGCT
>JBCNVF010000004.1 GCA_039630355.1 Brevinematia bacterium | reverse complement strand
CCTCTAGTTGCTTAACCAACATCAACACCCCTTGTAGTATATCAAGAGGCTCAAAACCTGTGACAACAATAGGAACCTTGTATTTTTTTGCAACTGTTTCGTATTCGGTGTAACCCATCACTGTGCAAACATGTCCAGGTGCAAGAAATCCACTTATCTTTCTG
This sequence comes from Brevinematia bacterium, assembly GCA_039630355.1. Lineage (NCBI taxonomy): Bacteria > Pseudomonadati > Spirochaetota > Brevinematia > Brevinematia bacterium. The sequence continues at coordinate 10,253 of JBCNVF010000004.1, read as the reverse complement.
TGTTCCGAATTCAATATTATTTCCATCGCAGGGGGTATGAGAAAATGAGAAACTAACATAGAAAAATTTTTGATCCCCATTCTTTTGGCTTGGTATATCGCCATAGCGTTTGCAGGTGCAGTAGTTTCAAACCCGATGCCAAAGAAAACTACTTCCTTATCAGGACTTTTTATAGCAATCTTGAGAGCATCCATCGGAGAATAGACAACCCTTACATCACCTCCTTCCTCCCTTACTGTGAAAAGGTCTTTCTCCGTCCCCGGAACCCTCAGCATATCTCCAAAAGAGCAGAAAACAACATTGGGCATTGAAGAGATCTTTATCGCTTTGTCTATGATCTCAACAGAAGTTACGCACACAGGGCAACCAGGACCATGAACAAATACAATGTTTTCGGGCAAAAGCTTATCTATACCAAATTTAACTATAGTATGCGTCTGACCCCCGCAGATTTCCATTATCACCCAGTTCCCCTTAGCAACCTTCCGTATTTCATCAATATACTTGTTTGCTGTTTCGGAGTCTCTGTATTCGTCTATGTATTTCATTCACTACCTCCCAACTCTTTCTCAATACCACCAATCTCCTTAATATACTCAAACACCTTCTGCGCCTCACTTTCATCAAGTTTACTTATCGCAAAACCAACATGAACTATAACATACTCACCTACCTTCACGTCAGACACATATTCTAAGCACACTTCTCTTCTCACGCCTCCAAACTCAACCTTCCCCATAAGCGGGAAAGAATCTTCTCTTATCTCAACCACCTTTCCAGGAATTCCAAGACACATCTTCCTACCCCAGCTTCCTAATAAAAAGTAAAAAATACTCCCTCCTGCTAACAACTTACAATCCAAAACCCTAGTCTTATTGTAAAATTTCCGATGCTTCCAAAACCACAGAAGGTATTGTTTTAGCTTAGTTGTAAATATCCTAGGCTGGAGATCAGAAGCAAAAGTTGTCCTATAATGGATTAGTTTTGTGTAGTTCAGGTTTTAGAAGTAAAGCAAAGTTGAAAAACAAGTTGTCATTTGTTTTTAATAAGGTGAAAGGTAGATGGGAGAAGGGGGAGAAATGATAGAAAGAAAGGTTCATTTGATAATGGAATTAGATAACGTTCTTTATGACTTTGCAAATTATTACCTCAATATCTCTGAGTTCATTGCTAATCTCGTTAGTGACACTTTTGGTATTGACAAAGAATATTTTTTATCAGCTTTTATCTCAAAGCTGAAAAATTCAATCTTCGTCAATAATGACTATACCTACATTACATACGAGCTACTAAAGGAGCTGAAGAGGAATCCTGTGTCTCTTGAAAATAATGGAGCTAGAGTGTCACTTATAAATTCCATCAAGACCAAGTTCAATCAGGCTAGGCTGAGGTACCTAAAGTTCTTTCCGGGATCAATAACCCTTTTGAAGAACTTTAAGGAATCCAAGATAGGAATAATAGGTCTAACGAATTCGCCAGCGAGAGTGGTAAAGCAGAGAATAAAGCTTTTTGAGATAGATAAATACTTTGACGTCATATACTGCCTCCAAGATAGTTTCTCGGGAGAAGATCAAGGTTATGAAAATGAAGACTCTCCTGAAGGAATCTGGTTTCATAGCATTTGCAATAATGTCTCTTCTCTGATGTGTGATATAGTTGAATTCCCATCTATGTACCAAAAGCCTTCAAAAAGAATACTTCTTAGGATACTTGAGGATGAGAAAATTCCGGAAGAAAATGTAATAGTTATAGGCAACTCAATAGAAAATGATATACTCCCAGCTAGGTTGCTGAAAATGAAGGCAATTTTGGTTGATATCAAAACAAAAATCTTGAACCGCAAAACTCTGTCAAGATTTATGAAAGACATACCCGTCAAACAACTTAGAAAAATTCTTAACCTACCAAACAATAAACCCCTACTTCCTAAGGTAGAGAACTTGACGAGGGTGTCATCAATTCCTGAGCTTATTTATGCATTTGAAGATGCAAAGATAATAGCATAGTTTACTCAAACAACTTGTATAACTCAGGCTGTATTGGTGGCACTTCAATACCTACACTTTTCTTTGAGGTTACTTTAAACTCCACGAATGGTTCAAAAAAAGCGAAATTCCTTACCTCATCCTTATATAGTCTTATACCACCACTTAGCGAAGCGGTCCAATCATATAGATCTCGCAAAAGTGATATTGTTACCCCCTTATTCTTAAAAAGCGTCCTTCTGAGAGCATCAATGTTAAATATATTAACCGCATCAATTATATCCCGAACTAGGTCCACCTGAGGAACATTGTATTTCTGTGCATACTCAGAAACATACCTATAAAGCTTGTTGTTCACCACCGAAGTTGTAATGGTAAAACTCCAATGTTCGTCAATCATACCCATAGCAGAAAAATTTAGTGTGAAATTATTGTTTATCGGGTTTACGTAATCAAAAAGAAGCCCGTAGCTAAGGCTTAAATACGTCAACTTCTGAATCACTACTCCCAAATACAGATCCTTCGCAGAAATCCCACCAGATAGCGACACTAAAACAGGGTCAAAAACTGTATTTTCATTTGAAACCTTTACCCTATAGGATATTCTGTAGTTCAACCAAGGCCCAAGAGAGATATTTAAGGATACGGGATTGGATATCTTGTTGGTCCAGTAGTGTTTATCATCTCTGTACCTGATCTCATTTTTCAAGTAGAGTAGATTGTAAGATACACCTGAGGATAGAGAAATGGACGAAAATCCAAGAAAATTTAAAACAACGTTTGATAGTATTGACAAGTCAAGTAACTTTAAGGAAATACTTGCACCAATACTATGAGAGGTGACGTTATCTACATAGGGATCTTCATCAGGTGAAAGTAATTTCGGCTTTGTTAGCCTATAGGACAGGTTATGCGAAGATGAAATTGTGAAATCAGAGTTGAATACGCTCTTGCTGAACAAGTTTCTTGATACAGAGAGAGAATTTCCCATATTCAGTGTAGCAAGTGAGTTTAGATCATCTTGTTTTCTCCTTAGAATATCCTGAGTTCTTGTCCATACACTATTATTCTGGATATTGATAGAGGAATTTAGGTTGAAAAGATCATTAAATAGAAGTAACTGCCCATTCACACCTACACTCTCCTTATGGTTGAATGTATCTTCTAAAGGCGTCCCATCCTCTATGCGGTACACGGAATTAGGATGAATAGAAATACTAGCAGATGGAGTTACCCCAAACGATATCCACTTGATTGAAGATATATTTGTAGTAAAACTTGGTTGCTGGAACTTTTGAGAAATGCCTTTTGCAGGCTTAGAGATAAGATTAGTATCAATGACAAAGTTTGTAGTTATACTCTCAACTATATTCGTAACTATAGAATAGTTAGTCTTACCTTCTCCAGACAACATCAAATTGGTGCCAATGTTAGTAGTGAAATTAGTTCTTATAGTTATAAGATCCATCTCAAAGGAGGATCTAGATTTTACGCTTTCATTAGTAACACACTTCATAATGTTAGTCGTGGTGGATAAGTTTGTCAAAACATTTGTTTTTTTCTCTTCATACGAAAATGAGAGCAGTTTACCAAGGTTAGCTGAGTATGAAATATACGGACCTGATAATCTTTGAAGATCATACCTGTAATAGTCGTTTGCGTATTTATTCGTTTTGTTTTCTATCGTTACAATATCAAAGCTGTTGGTATTGGTTATGCTATAGCCACTTCTTAGGTTGTATATCCAATCTAAACCTAGACTGAAGGAGGAGATACCATACTGATAGTTTATTCTCAAATTTCTGGTGATATTTTGTTTTGGACCTGGTGGAATCCAAAATCTATTCTCATATGGAAGTAAAAACCTTCTTACATCAAATCTCTCCCTTCGGAAGGAAAACTTTGTAGGTAGATACGGATCATTAAGATCTTCGGTGGAAAAACTTATAGATGTGCCACTACTGCTGTAATTAAGCTTTAAGTTGTAATTCCAACCAAAAGTTCTATACTCTCTGTAGTCCCTTTTCCCATACTGGTCTATAAAATTAACTATGTAGTTACCATACACTTCATACTTTTTGTCATACTCAAAATCAACAATAGCACTTATCGTAAGGTTTGAGATGATATTAATATTTGGTGCTTCAAATCCTACATATTCCCCAAGCCTTTCGTAATGATCAAACTTAATCTTCAATCTTGGTAAGATCTTCTCCCCAAACCAGTTTTTAGGATAAAAAGTATTTTGGATGTAGAAGCCTAAGGTTGTCTCTAACCCAAAGTCAGTGAGAATATCTGTGTATCTGTATAACTCAAAATAGGTTGGTAGATACAAAAACGAGCCAGAACCTACAAAGTAAGAGTTATTTAGAGACAGCAAGTAGTCATTCTTGTAATACCAAACTCTATAGGCATTTATCTTATATGTTGGAAAGAATAGATCGTTCTTCGTAAAAAAAACATTCTCAAAAAAAAACCTATCCTGGGACAATTGCTTTACAATATCTGCGTAGTAATATTGTTCATCAATCTTAGTCTTTGCGTTATATAAGGATACCTTTCCTACTCTAAGATCATAGAAAAATTTATCTCCTTCAAAAAGATCTTTACCGCTTACGAACTTAACATTTCCTTCACCAACAATCTCTCTAACTTCGTTATCTACAATAATGGCAGTCAATCTGTTACACCTAAGTTTCTTGTCCTGATGGATCGCATTTATCCTTCCCTTAAAGGTTACAACGGTAAAGTTAGTTTTCTGTAGAGCTTCAATTGCTTCAAACTTGTCCACAAGTATATACTTACCTAAATCAACCCGACTAGCTTCTATAAGTTCTGAAAATTTCGGGTAGAGAAGTTTTTTACTGGATACATTGGAATGAGTTCCTACCGAACTTTCCTCAAATTGAGGAAATGTATCAGTAATGAAAAAAAATAAAAGGAAAAAAGTAAGAAGAATTGTTAAACCTCTCATACAACAAAAGTAATTATCAAAAACTTTCTAAACTTTATTCAATTTTTAACTATCTATGAGAGTAAGTTCCAGGATTTATAATATAGGATGTAGTATTTCTTTTACTACTCTCGCAGTCCCTGACGGGACTGGGTGAATATTCTTCTTATAAGAGGCTTAGGATGGAAATTGGAATTTATTGACTCAGATGAGAATAGGGAAATTGCTATGGAAAGCTGGGCTTTTATATCATTAATTAAGTTTGGAGTTTTATATGTACTTTCAGGATGTCTTAATGGAGCTTAAGCGATTTTGGGCTGAGAAAGGGTGTATAATAAGGGAAGGATGGGATCTTGAAGTAGGAGCTGGAACTTTCAATCCTGATACCTTTTTGCGGGTAATAGGTAAAAAACCCTGGAATGTAGCTTATGTTGAACCTTGCAGAAGACCTACTGACGGTAGATATGGACAGAATCCTAACAGGCTAGGGTTTTACTATCAGTTTCAGGTGATTATGAAACCGTCGCCAATAAATATTCAGGAAATGTATTTAGAGAGTCTTGAAAGGCTAGGAATAGATACTAAGGAACATGATATAAGGTTTGTTCATGATGACTGGGAGTCTCCAACATTAGGTGCGTGGGGACTTGGATGGGAAGTATGGCTTGACGGTATGGAAATAACGCAATTCACTTACTTCCAGGCAGTTGGTGGGATAGAGCTTGATCCTGTGCCTGTTGAGATAACCTATGGCTCAGAAAGAATTGCTATGTATCTTCAGGATGTAAGCAATGTTTTTGACCTAAAGTGGAATGAAGAGATAAAGTACGGGGATTTGCAAAGAATGTTTGAGTATGAATACTCGGTGTATAACTTTGAACTTGCGGAAGTTGGGATGTATTTTGAGTTGTTCAATAACTATGAGAAAGAAGCTAGAAGGCTTATAGAAAGGAGACTTGTTTTTCCTGCGTATGATTTAACAATAAAGTGTTCACACATTTTTAACATTTTGGATGCGAGAAACGCTATAAGTGTTACTGAGAGGGCAAACTATATATCAAGGGTAAGGGAATTAGCATCTATGTGTGCTAGGATTTGGAAACAAATGCAAGAGGAGAGCGAGGAGGTTTAGGTTGGAAAGGGTGGTAGTGATAAGGGAGGCTACACCTGGTGATGTTGACAGTATATATGAGCTGATAAAACCCTTCGTTGACAAAGGAGAGCTTTTGCATAGGAGTAAAGATGATATTTTGGATCATATAAGGAATTTCATTATAGCTGATATAGAGGGAGATGTTGTTGGGAGTATGGCTATGAAGTTTTATAGCGAAGAAGTTGTTGAATTTAGAACACTAGCGGTGAAGCAGGAGTTGCAGAAAAGAGGGATAGGAAGAATGCTAGTAGAGAGGGGTTTGGAGATGGCTAAGGCTATGGGGGTAAAGAAAGTTTTTGTGCTTACAAGAAGTGAGGAATTTTTCAGGAAGTTAGGTTTTAGAGAGGTTAGTAAGGAAATTTTTCCAGAAAAGGTTTGGTCTGATTGTCTTGTATGTCCTAAGCTAAATCACTGTGATGAAACCGCTATGATTAAGGAGATAGAGTAGAAGGGGGTTGCGGTAAAGTTTGTTTACTTCTACCTTTAAAGAGTATCAATAGCACAATTCCTACCACTGTTGAACCTATACTGCCTACGTATATGCCAACCTTTGCTAAGTCAAGGTAGTGTGGAAAGGTGCTGAAGGAAAGGTGAGCTATGAATAGAGCCATTGTAAACCCTATTCCTGCAAGCCAGGAAACTCCGTAAAACTCCTTCCATGAAACTTTTTCCGACACTTCTGCTATTCCAAGTTTTACTGAAAAATATGAGAAAGTGAATATTCCGGTGGATTTGCCAAGCATTAGCCCTATAGCAACTCCCAGTAGGACAGGATGAGTTAGATCACTCCATGTGAAGTTTCCAAAGCATACACCGGAATTTGCTAGGGCAAAGATAGGTAGCACGAAAAAGGCAACCCATGTAGCAAGTGAAGTTTCAAACCTCTGTAGGGGCGGTTCTATACTTTTAAGTTTTGCTTTCGTTTCCTGGAAGTCGGGTTTTGTTTCTCCCAGGAGTTTTCCTTTTTCAATGTTTCTAGATATTTTCTCAAGAGACTCTGATATAACTCTTATCTCCTTTGGTAAATTCTTATTACTGGCATTTGAAGGTATAGCAAAGGCTAGTAGAACTCCAGCAATCGTCGGGTGTATTCCTGACTTTGAGAGTAGCATCCAGAGCACAAAGCCCGTTATAACATATAGAATCGTTGGTCTGATTCCGAGTTTGTTAAACAGAAGTATAAGAATTACTACACCGAATGCTAATAGGATGTACTCAAGTTTTACTCCAGTTGAGTAGAATAGTGCTATTACTACCAAAGCCATTATGTCATCAACTATTGCTAGTGCAGTAATGTTTACCTTTGATGCATGAGAAATCAGTTTTCCAAGCATCATCATCACTGCGACAGTGAAAGCTATATCTGTGGCCATTGGTATTCCCCATCCTCTGAAGCTATCTTTACCAAAGTTGAGCAGAGAGTATATAAACACAGGCATCAATACTCCCCCTAACGCAGCAATTGATGGCAAGATAGCTTTCTTTACGGAAGCAAGCTCACCAACTAGCATCTCTCTTTTTATTTCCATACCAACCATTAGGAAGAACAGAACCATAAGTCCGTCATTTATCCAGTGCAGTAGTGATTTGGAAATTTGAAATTCCCCAACGTGTATGGATATCTTTGTCTCAATTACTTTGAAGTAGATATCTTTCAGCGGAGAGTTTGCTAAAATTACCCCAATTATGGCAAAAGCAAGAACTATTACACCTCCTACTTTTTCGTTTTTGAGGAAGTGTGAGATTGAAAAGAGACTTTTTACATAACCTTTTTTTATCTTTGTTTTAGCCATTTTGAGAACTCATTATAAATCTGGTACCCGAAAATTCACAAATTGTGTTTGTAGTGCCGAAGCTGAGTAGTAACTCAGTTAGCTACTAAAAGAGATATTACCACACTATAAAGAAAACCCACCTAGTCTCCAGCAGAGAACTGCAAGAGAAAGGAGGGAAAACTACACCTAGTTGTGGATTTTAGATTTTATTGCTCTTGGCTCTGTCAAATTGAGAGGTTTTTGGGAGCTTTTTCACAATATAAGTATCCTATGAGAGGTAGATTTTCCTATATTTTTGGACCGATTCCTTCAAGAAGGTTAGGAATGTCATTAGGAGTTGACATTATACCGCACAAAATTTGCATTTATGATTGTGTGTTTTGTGAAGTAGGGAGAACTAAAAGGCAAACTGCTATGAGGAGAGAATATGTTAGGAAAGATGATGTTATAAAGGAATTAGAAGCTTTCTTTAGTTGTTATGATGGTAAGATTGATCACATTACTATTACGGGAGAAGGTGAAACAACTCTTAACTCTAGGTTAGGAGAAATTATTTCTGAGGTAAAGGATAGGTTCAGATATCCGGTAGCGGTTCTAACCCATTCTGGTAATATTTATGATGAGGGTGTGAGGAATGGATTACTGTTAGCTGATGTTGTTTGTCCCTCTCTTGATGCAGTGACTCAAGAAACTTTTGAGAAAGTAAACAGGCCTATCAACTCAGTAAGAATAGAGAAGATAATAGAAGGACTTGTGAGGTTCCGTGAAGAGTTTAAAAACAAGATTCTTCTTGAGGTACTTCTCGTTAAAGGAATAAATGATTCTGAAGAGGAATTAAGGAAAATAGGGGAAACCTGTTGTCTGATAAAGCCTGATATTGTGCAAATTAGTACTGTTGACAGACCTGGGGCGTATCCTGATGCTCTTCCTCTTTCTTCAGAGGAGTTGCGTAAAGCGAAGATGATAATATCCAGTTATTATGCTAATGTGGAAGTGTTAAGCAGGCATTATGTCAATCCAGAACCTTTGAAAAAAGACATCATAGGTCTAAGAGAGGATATTGTTGAGATACTCAGAAGAAGGCCTCTTACTGTGTTGGATGTAGTTATAGCTGAGGGAATTGATTTTTTTAAAGCTAAGCAAATACTTTCTGATCTTGAGAGAGAAGGGGTTGTAGAAGAGGTGCAGATAAATGGGACAAAATTTTTTAAGCTTGCTATCAGGAGATAGGAGATTCTGAGAGCAGTTTTTAGGCCTGGGTTAGAGAATTTTCTTAAGCCAGTCAAATACCTCCTCTAGGGAGGAGGCGTTGATTACAGGGTCTCTTTCTCTATAATCTAATCTCTTACCTGCAACCTCTTTGCTCCAACCGTTGACAAAACTACAAGCAATTATCGGCTTATTGAATTGCCATGCATAGGCAATCTCGGATAATGTTCCTGCTCCTCCACCAACGGCAACAACTACGTCTGCGGATAGAACGTTTATATAATTTCTTGCAAATCCCATGCCGGTAGGGATAACGACAGTAGCAAAAGGTGTTACATTCTCAAGGGAATCAAAAGGGGTTATAGCAACAACAGTTCCTCCCTCTTCATACGCTCCTCTGCTTGCCCAGTCCATTACACCATCTCTACCACCCGTTATCAAAACCCAGCCATTTCTAGCTATAAACCTACCAATCTCATAAGCAACTTTGTTTTTGTCCTCAAACTCACCGCTATCTCCTATGAGAAGAACTTGCTTTTTCCTTCCGCTAACTGTATTTCCCTTCATACTATTTCGCTTGTTGTAGTACTAAATCTATGAGGTTAGCGATGATATTTGCTTGAGAATCTGGGTATTTGTTGGTAAGTAGAGAATACATCTCTTTAGACTTATCGGGCTTCCCTAGATAGTAATATACCTCTGCACACTTTATAAGTGCAACTGGAGCTAAGAAAGATTTTGAGTGGTTCTTGAAGATAATTTCGTAGTTTTTTATTGATTCTTCAAACATTCCCATAGCTTCGTAAGTTTGTCCAACGTTGAATATTGCAACAACTTTAAGAAACTCTGACCTAGAGTTCGTAGCTTTGGAATAGTAGGATAGAGCTGTATCATATGCTCTACCTTCACTGTTGTAGTAGATATCACCTAGTATTATGTTTGCTATTGCAACTATGTTGTAATCTTTTTTAGTTGCTGATATTTCTTGAAGTGTTGAGATGAAATTTTGGAAGCTTTGTTCTAAGTTTTCGTTGTTTCTTGAAGAAGAGATGTATGAGAAGTACGCAGTATCAAACTTGTTCTTCAAGCTTTCCTCTTCTGCTTTTTGTATAGAAAAGTATACCAATATTCCAACTAATCCCACCACGACGACAGTTCCTGCTAGGGTTGGTAGAGCC
>JBCNVF010000003.1 GCA_039630355.1 Brevinematia bacterium | reverse complement strand
CTATTCCACCAACTAGTTCCACAACTATACTAACTTCTTTATCATTTATGATCTCGTTGTAATCAGAAGTTTTTTTTGAGTAGAGTATCTCAACACCACTGCTACGGAATGTTTTGATTGCTACATACTTAAGTTCAATATCAACACCTGCTCTTTTCTTTATTAACTCTCTACTACTCTGGAGTATATCAACAACACCTCCACCCACAACCCCAAAGCCAACAACTCCTACGCAAACCTTGTTCATATTAAGGGTCATTTTATAGCAAAGTCAAGAGTCTATACAAATTTACTTAGAGGGGGGTTGAGATCTGTAGGAGTAGGATGGAGGTGGAGCAGAGTTTTAGGAACATGAAGGGGGATTTGGGAAGAGGTAGTGTAATGGTTAGGGGTTTTGGGAAGATTGTTAAGTTTCTGTTTCTAATGGCTGTTGCAATAGGTATTGGTTTGGTAGAGGGGAGGGTGTTGAGAGGTGAGGAGGTGGTTAGGTATTCTAGGTTTTTGTATTTTTCTGTCTTCTGGGCAGGGCTGGTGTGATAGGGTCGGGGGAGGAAGATTTGAGGGTTGCTTATGTAAGTTGTGTAAATGAGGTACTCAAAATACTTTTTCACAAAAAAACCAACACTCTTGACCAAACTTTAGTTTCAAAACTATTGAAAATGGATTTTTTATTTTTTATAATCTTCCAAAGTTTGATAGGGGAGGCAGGTATGCGATCTGCTAGGACATGTTTATACTTATGTGTTATCTCCTTAGTTTTGTTTGTTTCCGATGCTTTTGGAGTTACTGCATCTAATAAGAATATAGTCATTAGAGTTTTAGGTAGTTGGGATCCTTTTGCGATGGGATGGGAGCCTGATGAACTTTTGATTTCTCCTACTAACGTTTTGAATAAACCACTTGGTGCCATAGTTGATCAAAATGATTTAACAAATAATGGAGGTAGGATGCTTACTTATTTTGGTTTTCCATATCAAAACAAATGTGAAGCAACTAATGATTCAGCTTATCCAGGTAGGGAAACGGATAATTTAACTAAAGCAGAGCTTTCAGAGTTATGGCTTACTTGGGATACTAATGCTATTTACTTTGCTGTAAGGGGACAAACGGCAGGAAGACGTAATAACCTAATGATATACTTTGATAGAGAACCAAATAAGGGTAGAACAAGTTTTGTTGAAGATATTGTTCTTTGGAGGAGAGGAGTCTTCTTTTCAGGTTTTGACCCTGATATGTACATTGGTTTCTGGAATCCAGACGATAAAGTTGAGTTTGATATAAATCCTGATAAAAGCAAAGGCGGAGTTCAACTTTTATCTATAGCAGGTAATGATGAGGATGCATGGATAAGTAGTTATAGCGAGGGTGGACTATCGGGAACTCCTAATATGAATACTAATATCTTTAACTTTTTCTTTAATGGCGAGTTTGAACCTGATATGTTCAAAAGGGTTGTTATTGGTAAGATAGCTTGGAGTTTCTTTTTTACGAATGTTAATCCAACTAATATGTGGTTAAAGATAGCAGTTGCTACGACGGGTCCCGATAGTGGTAACTATAACTATGAGTATATGCCAGATAATTCTACACCTGTAAACCCTTCATTCAAGTCTGTTGAGGATAACTTTGTGATGGTGAGAGTTACTGATGGTGATGCAAAACCTAGAATTGGTGTTAACGTTCGTAATGAAGCATACGTTAACTTCTATCCAGGGGTTAAGATTGAGGCAGACAAATCTCCAAGGTTCTATATGAAGGTTGTTAGAGGAGGTTTATCTGGTAAGGAGAGTGATGCTCCAAAGGTATTTGCTCCAGCAAAGGGTGATAAGGTAAGGATTACGATTGGTATAGAGAAGGATACTGACTTCTTTGCTCAAGGATACATAAAGATATACGATGAGAGAGGTAATCTCGTAAGAACTATA
>JBCNVF010000002.1 GCA_039630355.1 Brevinematia bacterium | reverse complement strand
AATCTCTTCAAGAGATTTTTATTAGGGAGTATTGAGATCAAGATCTTTAGATAAGGTTCTTCTACAAAATAATACTATCGTATTATTTTGTAGTTGGTTTTGGTTTTTGTTTTGTTTTTTGTTGAAAGATGGTGGGCTTCTGGTAGAAAATCACTGTTATGGTTTCACCATTTGTCTCGTATGCTGGGAGCAAGAAATCCTTGCTAAACTGGCTTTATAGGTATTTTCCCAGAGAGGCAAAGGTTTATGTTGAGCCATTTGCTGGGACTGGGGTTGTTAGCTTCTTAAAGCCAACGAGGACAGAGTTAGATGTACTGAATGACATAAACGAGGATGTAATAAATATGTTGAAATGCATAAGGGATGACACGGAGAAATTTGCTGAGTACATTCTTTTCACTCCAATCTACAGCAAGGATTACGAGGAATACAGAAGACTTGCTGTAGAGGGGAGAGATGAATTCATCAGGGCAGTTAACTATTTTCTCTATCTCTTGACAACTATTCCTTTCGTAAAGGGGAGAAGTAAGTTTCTGTGGATTTGGGTTAAGGACAGGAAGGAGAAGGAATGCGATGTAAGAATAAGCAAAGACCGGATTGTTGAAAGTATAAGAGAAATGGGAATTAGGTTCAAGAACACGGTTTTTATAAGCACTGACTATGAAAGCGTAGTTAGAGGTTATGATAAAAAGGGAGTATTTTTCTATCTAGACCCGCCGTATCCTAATAGCGTCATAGGAATAGAGGGCAGAACAAACAAGTTTGACTACGAAAGACTGCTGGATGTTGTTTTGGAAATAAAAAATGATTTTCTTTTGTCTCTAGGCCACGGTGAAAAAAACGAAGAAGCAAAGGAAGTTGTTATGAAGTTTGCTAGCAAGCTTAAAATTGTTGACAAGCTGGTGAGAGCCAGTTGCATCGGTATGCAAAATAAAACCTTTGTAGAGTATCTTTTTACTAACAAGGACACGAAGTCAGTTTCTGTACACGTGGAAGCTTTGTTCTAGCCAATTCCAGACATCGTCTAGAAGGTCTTTTGCTATCTCTTTTAGTGTTTTCACGGTTTGTGGTTTGTTTTTGCCTGTTGTTTTCACTTTTACCTTTATTCCGTTGTCCTGATAGAAGATGACGGAGAATTCATCAGAAAGCTTGAACATTACCTTTTCTCCAAACAAAATACAAGATGCAATTATCTTCGTGTAGACAGGATATTCGTCTTTGAAGCCAAATTCCTCTTTTATCACAAACTTGTTTTTACCTATTTTTATTTCATACTTTTTGGTCTTCGGTATAAATTCAAGTACGCTGTAGGCGACCGATAGTTCGTTTATTCCTCTGAAGTATAGAAAAGTTTCGGCAAACCTGTCATCGTTTTCGTTCTTTATTTCTCCAACAGCAACCTTTATCATAGCATCTCATTTACCAGTTTTTCCTTGTCAAGATAGATTATAAAACTACTCCTGCCTCCTCTTACAACTACGGGTATTCTGTCTGGAATGTAGATGCTTAGAGATGGATACTTAGTTGCAACAAACCTGATGAGTTTCTTTACCATAGGAAGACTTAAATACCTTCTACCGGCCCTTATGTTTGAGAGCGAGGACTTCTTGATACCAAGCGATTCCCTTAGTTCAACAGCAGGAATGACCGAACAAATCCTCTCAATTATGTCAGAATGTATTCTTACTACTTCTTCGTTTACCATAGAAAAATTATAAACAGCAACCTATGTAGTTTTCAAGTTGAAAAAACTTGAAAGGTGGTCTTGAATATGTTATAATCTTGCTATGATTGACGAAAACTTAAGGAGGGAGATGGTAAGAATTTTTAAATCTCCCAAGCTTGTGAGTGTTGCTATAGATGTATTCACGGGTCTTTCGTTTGCTCAAGCGATAGAAAAAAACAAAATATCACACGTTTGGGTCTATAAGAACAAGGAGAAAATCCAAGAAATGCTAACCTTTCTTGAAAAAAAGCAATTGGAAGCAGAAAATAGCGATGAGGTTGGATGGGATTGGGTCATAGGATTTTGCAGAGAAAGATTAAAAAATCCGAATCTGGAGGATGCGATAGCAGTAAAGTATTTGGATGTCTTGACAAAAGCGCTTGAGAAGAAGAAAAAACTGCCAGATGAGTTTATTGAGGGGGTGTGAATGGTTTTTGACAAAGAAAAAGATGAATACGATTACTTAGGCATCAGAAGATGGCTCAAGGAGGTAATTTACAAAAAAACCATATTCAGAACCTCCTACTTTCAGGAACTTCTTAAGAAAGCAAAAGCGAAGTACAAGTCTGTTGCTTATGCCCTCTACAGGACTTTAAAGGCATTGAAACAAAAATTCCCTCTAAGTCTTGTAAGGTTTCACAGAAAGCAACTTGTTTTCTTGGGCGAAATTTTTGTTAAAAAGAGAGATATTGTTTTGTTTAAGGGAGGGAACAAAAGCGGTAAAACTACTGCGTTAGTAAGCGCTTGTGTGTTGAAAGCATTAGAAAAACCTAACACAAGAGTATGGGTTGTTGTTGTAAGTTTTCCTCTGGGTGAAGATGTTGTGAGCAGTAGAATAGAGGCTTTGTCTAAAGGCTTTGCAACATTCAACAAAAAAACCTACACCTACGAATTCTTTAACGGCTCAAAAATAACCCTTAAATCCGTTGAAAGCGGGGTTTATTCCTTTCAATCTGCTTCCGTTGATTTGGTTGCGTTTGATGAAAGACCTCCGAAAGAAATATTCCTAGAAGCATACGCAAGAACAATAGATACGCAAGGACAAGTCATAATGACCTACACTCCAACAGAAGGAGTTGATTGGGTTTATGATATGTTCTTTGCGAAAGATAAGGGAATACCAGATGAAGACTTTAGCGTCGTAAATGTTGCTACAATGCAGAACAAGTTTATAAAACACGACAAGATACGAAAAATAAGGAACATAAGCGAAGAAGAATATATGAAGCGGGTTTATGGTGCCTACGTGCTAGCGAATGACGTTCTCCTTCTTAGAAACGAAGACCTTACGGAACTATTACAAACCTCCTTCACCCGCTATTCCTTGGTTTTAGACCAGAACAAGGATGTAGTTGAGATACCAGAACAACAGGATGTGAACACTCTTGAATACTTCAAATACCCAACAACGAGTAAGTCTTATTTCGTGGGTGTTGACATAAGCGGTGGTGTTGAACTTGATACATCCGTTATCCTTGTCTACACCCTTTCCGGTGAAGTTTGCTGTCAGTACTACTCCAACAAGGACAGTGTGAGAGAAGTTGCTTATAAGGCAGTTTACCTTGCAAGAAAATACAACAACGCTCTAATTTCTTTTGAGAGAAACGGAATAGGTTTTGCTTTCTCTGACTACCTGAAGGAACTTGGATATTTCAACATCATAAGAGACAAATCCAACAACTTGGGTATAGCAATAACAAGGGATGAGAGATTGTATCTGTACAAAATCCTGCTTGAATACCTGAACACAAAACAAATTCAGATAACAAGCAACATAGCAAAAGAACTTAGTAAGTTGAGAGTTGATACAGGGTACATCCGTGCTTCTGGTGGCGACGACTTTATAAGTGCTCTACTCCTAATCGTTAAAAGCATACACTCACAGAAAATACAATTTTCAGTCCTTAACAGCAGTGTTGAAAGAAAGGTAAACGATATTATAAACTACAGTCTTGCCTAGAGGAGGTGCAGATGGTAGAAGTAATGTTGGTAATTGTTATTGTAAATTCAATCTTAACTGTACTTTTGGCTGTAAGGCAAAATGCGCTTGAGAAAATGCTTGAGGACAGAAGAAAGATAAGCGAGGACAAAAAAAGAACAAACGATGACGAAAATGTAAAAGAGGTTAAAACGATAGCAAACAACAGATATGATGATTTTAAAGACTATCTCGGCATTTGAGGAATGGGAGGGTGTATGTTTTACATTTGCAGAAACAAGCACATAATAATAAACCCTGTTAAGAAAAACAGTGAGTGGGTTTGTGGAGTTTGCGGAAGCGGAATAAACAAAATATACAACAATGATATGAAGGTTGTCTATGATGGTAGAATAATAAAGCTGAGATATGTTGCAAACCTTTACAAAGACTTTTACAAACAACCGATTGAAAAGGAGGTAAGGAGGTGAGTAGTAAGTCAGATAAGGTTGTTGATGAAATACAAAAGGATTACAACAACGCAAAAACAGAACTGATTCAGATACAAAGGCTTTTCCAGTTTGTGTCTGGTGACCAGTGGAGAACTAAAAATTGGATGCCGATTGACGTAAAAGGACTTCCCAAGAGAGTTCATAATAAAATAATCACGTACATAAAGGCTCTGACGTCTTACTTTATTCAGAACTACCCAGAGGTTAAGCTTAACAATATTCCTGCCGAGTACAGAGTTGTTGAAGCAGAAATAAACAGGCTTTTGCAAATTCCGTACAATGCAAACCAAATAGCGAAGGCAGTTGGTTTCTCTCTAGTTGCTGGATACTCCGTTGTGAGAATGGGAATAACGCAAAAGGGATTTAAGGTGGATTTTGTCTACCCGTTTCAGTTCTACCCAGAAAATGGTTCCCTTGACCTGCAAACTGCAGGATACGTTGTTGAAAGATATATAGCAAGGAATGACAGACCTCTTTTGCCTATACCAACAAGTGTATTCCAGCAGTATTATAGCTCAAACAAAGAAAAATTTAGCATCTTTACCAAAATCCACTACAGAGAAAAGGACAAAATGAGGCTTGTCGTTTTAAAAAGTGATTATGGGGAGTTGGTTGGAGACATAAGAGGAGAAGTCGTTTTGGAAGAAGAACTCACAACAGCAGTCTTTCCGTACGCAATTATAACGCAAGACCCGTTTATTGGAACTGTGTATGATTACCAGCTGTCAGAGGTTTCTCAGGCTAGAGATACGCAAG
The DNA here is from genome assembly GCA_039630355.1 of Brevinematia bacterium. Lineage (NCBI taxonomy): Bacteria > Pseudomonadati > Spirochaetota > Brevinematia > Brevinematia bacterium. The sequence continues at coordinate 1,938 of JBCNVF010000002.1, read as the reverse complement.
TTATGATTAACAAGATAGTGTCCTACTCCGATATCGTTATGGGTCTTGCTTCTTTGGGAATTGTTAAAGCGAGAAATATGCAACCAAACCAGATAGAACTCTACCCGGGTGTAATAATACCAGTTCCAGAGTACAGTGATATCGTGATAGATAGAGGAATTGGACTTAACTTCAACTTTGAAGCATACAACATATCCTCAGCTCTTATTGACGATATATTCGGAATGAATGAAATCCTTCGTGGTATCAGGCCTGCTAACATATCATCTGGCGCAGGATTACAGCAAATGTATAACATCGCACTAAGCAGACTTCAAATCAAGGTCCCATCCTTTAGACAATTCTTTCAGACGCTTACAGAGTACATATCAGAAATTTTGGACGTTTTGGTTGAAAGGCAGATTGTTAATGTACAGGAGGATATCGCTTTGAAGTTTATGGAAGACTCGCGCAACTACACACCTGATATAACACCAGTCTTTTCTGCTTTGAGAAGAGATGAAGAAATCGTTGATACAGTTATTAGGTTTACCAATGCGGGAGTGTTCCCACCACAAATAGCAATGAACGTAATTTTGGATAAATATAAGCACCTTTTCCTATCAAAAACCGAACTTTTGGTAGAAAAGGTGTCTGAGGCCCTAACAATTAATGCAGGTAGGATAATTAGCAAACTTGTGGGTCTAAGTAATATTTCTATAGGAGGTCTGGCTATGGAAGGAACATTAGTTTTAAGTGAGGCAGACAAAAAGTTTCTTTCTGCCGTCGGAATAAACCCTGATGAGGTTACACCTGATGTGCTAAAAATGGCAAAGGACATACTTGAAGATCCTGATATGAAGCCACAAATACAGCAAATGGTGCAGGAGTTAGTAGCAAAGGGATACCAGCAAGCAGATGCACAAGCAATGGTAGTCGTCACTATAATAAAGAGTATCCTAGATGCTCTCAAAGGGCAACAGACTACACCTCGGCAACCTGCACCGCAGGGGTAGTGTATGGATGATGTTGTGAGAGAAGCTGTTGAGGAGGCAATAGCAACATCAATAGTCAAGGACGATAGCGGGACGAAAAAAGAAGGACTTGACAAACAGACTGAAATCGTTAATAATAATGGCGATACTGCTCCGCAGGGAGAGGGGGAGTTTCCAAAAGAAAACCAAAGTTTTCAGCAAGAAACAGGTTTTCAGAAAGAAACCCCCCACGAAGGTATTCCTGCAGGTGTTGCTCTAGACTATGGAAGCATAAAAAGGGTTGCTAAAGAGATTAACATAGAAGAAAAAGATGTAGAAGAGATTGTGAAAACTCTCGGTATAACTCCGAATGTTATACTGGAGGCAAGAAAGCTTGTGAAAGATATTGATGAGTTGAACAGAAAAGTGGTTGTTATGGATACAGAGGTAAAACAGAAACCGAGAGAAGACAGCACAAAAAAAGCAACCCACACGAGAACTAGTTGGACAAACATTGCGGAGCAAATAAAGAGGGATAGAAAACTAATATAGGAGGTGCAATATGGCAACGTTACAAGACGTGGCCGATGCGTTGAACGGCTACATAAGAACGTACGACCTTTATGGTAAGGTCGTTGAAGATGTGTGGAAGACCAGCGCTTTAAGCGTAGTTCTGAGAAAAAACAAAAGGATTGTTGACGGTGGAGTTGAGTATGAGTTTAGAACCCGTCTAGCAACTCCAAACATACCAGTTCAGAGAGCAAGATACTACGATACTCTAACACCAGAAAGACTAGGTAACCCTATAGTTGGCAGAGTTCCTATAGGAATATTCCAGTACGTTGTATCTATCTCGCAAGACGAGATTGACGCAGTTAGAGGAGAAGCAGAAGTTATTGACCTTCTGACAGACAAGTTAAATGAACTTGAAAATCTAGCAAAAGACAGGATAGCAAGAGACTTGATATACGGAACTGGGCAAAAC
>JBCNVF010000001.1 GCA_039630355.1 Brevinematia bacterium | reverse complement strand
GGTTGGTTCTTTTTTTTGCTTTTTTCTTTTCGTTTTATCTTTGTCTTCATTGTCTTCATTTTTGTTCTTCTCTTTTGTTTTCTGAAACTCTATCCAGTTGAGTATCTATTATTTTGTCTTCATTTGCTTTACTTACTTCTTCATCCTTCTTTGCTTTGTCTTTGTTCCTGTCTTCGTTCTTCGTTTGTTGCTCCGAAGTGAGTATTACTCACATCGGAGTATGACCGTATGACCGAGTGTATCCGTGTATGGTATGCGGATATGCTGATGCTATGCCGAGTGTATCCGATGCTATGCCGAGGATATGCTCGGCTCTTCACTCGTTGCTCACTCATTGCGTTGCTCGGAATTTTTTGTTGTCTGACGGTGGGGCGTTGTTCGGGCAGGAGGGGTGGGGGGTTGTTAGTCACACTCCTCTCATTTTCTGGTTTTCCACGGTTTTTCCCAACCAGAGAAACGGCAATTTAGCTTGACTTAACAATCAGTTTACATAGGCTTTTGCTTTTACGAGCGGGTAATTCTTAGGTTTTGTGAAAACTATTCAAGCAAAGAATGTTAAGTATTTATAAACTTTTGTTAAGTGGTTGTTAAGTGACTGCTAATTGATGTTGTAAGTCAAGTTTTCAGCTAGGTTAGGGTATTATCTTAACCCTCTTTTCTACCTTTCTCTTGTGAGAGAAAGCTACTTGGGGATATTGCTCAAGGGAGAGAAAGGTTTTACTTGGTGTTTGCTCAAGGCAGAGAAAGGCGATTCACCGCATCAAATCAAGCAAACTTCAGTTTTTCAACTAGAAAACAATCAAAAAAAGCAAGTTGGAGATATATATAAATATATATCTCTCCCAACAATATCTATTAGGGAATCCATAATTAAGAATCTACAATTAGGGAATCTACAATTAAGAATCCCAATAAAAATCTCTTACAGAGATTTTTATTAGATGATATTAAGAATTTTAATTTAAGAGTCTTAATGTTATACTTTCCTACAAATAATACTAACGTATTATTTGTAGAAGGTTTTGATTTTTGTTTTTGGCTTGTTTTGTTGAAAGACGGTTGGTTTTTGGTAGAATATTTTTGCTATGATTTCTCCGTTTATTTCGTATGCTGGGAGTAAGAGGTCTTTGTTGAACTGGCTTTACAAGTATTTTCCTAGGGAAGCAAAGGTTTATGTTGAGCCGTTTGCTGGGACTGGGGTTGTTAGTCTCTTGAAGCCGACGAAGACAAAATTGGACGTGCTAAATGACATAAACGAGGATGTGATAAATATGTTAAAGTGCATAAGGGATGATACGGAGAGATTCGCCGAGTATGTTCTTTTCACTCCGATTTACTACAAGGATTATGAGGAATACAAGAGGCTTGCAAAGGAAGGAAAGGGTGAGTTTGTTAGGGCAGTAAATTACCTTCTTTACCTTTTGACAACTGCTCCTTTTGTGAAAAGAGACGAAAAGTTCTTGTGGGTTTGGGTTAAAGACAAAAGCGATAAAGGAAAAGAAAGAGAGTGTGATATAAGAGCAACTAAAGACCAAGTTGTTGAAAGCATAAAAGAGATGGGAATTAGGTTTAGGAACACAGTTTTTATAAGTGTTGATTACGAAAACGTAGTTAGAAGTTATGACAAAAAGGGAGTGTTTTTCTACCTAGACCCGCCGTATCCTAATAGCGTTATAGGAGTAAAAGACAAAACTAAAGGATTTGATTACGAAAGACTACTAAACGTTGTTTTGGGGATAAAGAATGATTTTCTTTTGTCTTTGGGTTATGGAGAAAAAAACGAAGAAGCAAAGGAAATTGTTATGAGGTTTGCTAACAAACTTGAAGTTGTTGATAAACTGGTAAGAACTAGTTGTATTGGTATGCAGAAAAGAACTTTCGTGGAATACCTTTTTACTGGCAAAAGCACTAAATCAATTCCTGTGTATGTAAAAACTTTGTTCTAACCAATCCCAAACATCTTCCAAAAGGTCTTTTGCTATTTCCTTAAGCGTCTTTACGGTTTGGCTTTTGCTTTTACCTGTTGCTTTTACTTTGACTTTTACTCCATTGTCTTGGTAGAAAATAACGAAAAACCCATCAGAAAACTTAAACATTACCTTTTCTCCAAACAAGATGCAAGAAGCGATTATCTTTGTATAGACAGGATACTCGTTTTTGAAGCCAAACTCTTCTTTTATCACAAACTTGTTTTTACCTATCTTTATTTCGTATCTTTTTGTTTTCGGTATAAACTCAAGTATGCTATAAGCAACTGACAGTTCGTTTATTCCTCTGAAGTATAAAAAGGTTTCCGCAAATTTATTGTTATCTTCGTTTTTTATCTCCCCGACTGCAATCTTTATCATAGTATCTCATTTACCAGTTTTTCTTTGTCAAGATGGATTATAAAACTGCTCCTGCCTCCTCTTACAACTACAGGTATCCTGTCTGGAATATAAACGCTTAACGATGGATATTTAGTCGCAACAAACCTGATGAGTTTTTTTACCATAGGAAGGCTTAAGTATCTTCTACCAGCCCGTATGTTTGAAAGTGAAGACTTCTTGATACCAAGCGATTCTCTTAATTCAACAGCAGGAATAACCGAACAAATCCTCTCAACTATGTCAGAATGTATCCTTACCACTTCTTCGTTTATCATAACAAAAATTATAAACAATAACCTACGTAGTTTTCAAGTTGAAAAAAACTTGAAAGACAGTCTTAAATATGTTATAATCTTGCTATGATTGATGAAAACTTAAGAAAAGAGATGGTAAGGATTTTTAAGTCTCCTAAACTTGTAAATGTTGCTATAGATGTGTTTGCGGGTCTTTCGTTTGCTCAAGCGATAGAAAAGAACAAAATATCGCACGTTTGGGTCTATAAGAACAAAGAGAAAATCCAAGAGATGCTAACCTTTCTTGAAAAAAAGCAACTGGAAGCAGAAAATGGAGATGAGGTTGGGTGGGATTGGGTTATAGGATTTTGCAAAGAAAGACTAAAAAATCCAAACCTAGAAGACGCAATAGCAGTGAAATATCTAGACGTTTTGACAAAAGCACTTGAAAAAAAGAAGAAACTACCAGATGAATTTATTGAGGAGGTGTAAATGGTTTTTGACAAAGAAAAAGACGAATACGATTACCTAAATGTTAGAAAATGGCTTAAGGAAGTAATTTACAAAAAAACCATATTCAGAACCTCCTACTTTCAGGAACTCCTTAAAAAAGCAAAAGCAAAATACAAGTCTGTTGCTTATGCTCTCTACAGGGCTTTAAAAGCGTTGAAGCAAAAATTCCCTTTAAGCCTTGTAAAGTTTCACAGAAAGCAACTTGTTTTCTTGGGTGAGATTTTTGTTAAGAAAAGAGACATTGTTTTGTTTAAGGGAGGGAACAAAAGTGGTAAAACTACTGCGTTAGTAAGCGCTTGTGTGTTAAAAGCACTAGAGAAGCCTAACGCAAAAGTATGGGTTGTTGTTGTAAGTTTTCCATTAGGTGAGGATGTTGTAAGCAGTAGGATAGAAACTTTGTCTAAAGGCTTCGCAACATTTAACAAAAAGACCTACACTTACGAATTCTTTAACGGCTCAAAAATAACCCTTAAATCCGTCGAAAGCGGGGTTTATTCCTTTCAGTCTGCTTCTGTTGATTTGGTTGCGTTTGACGAAAGACCACCAAAGGAAATATTCCTAGAAGCATACGCAAGAACAATAGACACACAAGGACAAGTCATAATGACCTACACTCCAACAGAAGGAGTTGATTGGGTCTATGATATGTTCTTTGCAAAAGATAAGGGGATACCAGATGAAGATTTTAGCATCGTAAATGTTGCTACAATACAAAACAAGTTTATAAAACACGACAAGATACAAAAGATAAGAAACATAAGCGAAGAAGAATATATGAAACGAGTTTATGGTGCTTATGTGCTGGCAAATGATGTTCTTCTTCTCAAAAATGAAGACCTTACAGAACTACTGCAAACTTCTTTTACCCGTTATTCCTTGGTTTTAGACCAAAACAAAGATGTAGTCGAAATACCAGAACAACAAGACATAAACACCCTTGAATACTTTAAATACCCAACAACAAACAAGTCTTACTTTGTTGGTGTTGATATAAGCGGTGGTGTTGAACTTGATACATCCGTTATCCTTGTCTATACCCTCTCTGGTGAAGTTTGCTGTCAGTATTATTCCAACAAAGACAGTGTAAGAGAAGTTGCTTATAAAGCAGTTTATCTCGCAAGAAAATACAACAATGCTTTGATTTCCTTCGAAAGGAACGGGATAGGTTTTGCTTTTTCTGATTACCTAAAAGAACTCGGATACTTTAACATCATAAGGGACAAATCCAATAACCTAGGTATAGCAATAACAAGAGACGAGAGACTATACCTATATAAGATTTTGCTTGAATATCTGAACACAAAGCAAATCCAAATAACGAGCAACATAGCAAAAGAACTTAATAAGTTGCGGGTTGATACGGGATACATACGTGCTTCTGGTGGTGATGACTTTGTAAGTGCCTTGCTCTTGGTAATTAAAAGCATACATTCGCAAAAAATACAGTTTTCTGTTTTAAGCGGTAGTGTTGAAAAAAAAGCAAACGATATTATAAACTACAGTCTTGCTTAAAGGAGGTGCAAATGGTTGAAGCAGTTCTGACAGTAGTTGTTGCGATAAACTCAGTCTTAATCGTTCTTTTGGTAGTGAGGCAAAACATAATTGAAAAATTACTTGAGAAAAACAAAAAATCTGACGAAGACAGAGACACAAAAGAAGTTAAAACAATAGCAGATAACAAATACGACGATTTTAAGGATTATTTAGGTATTTGAGGAATGGGAGGAAGTATGTTTTACATCTGTAGGAACAAGCACATAATAGTGAATCCTGTAAAGAAAAATAGTGAATGGGTTTGCGGTGTTTGTGGAAGTGGGATAAGCAAAATATACAACAACGATATGAAAGTTGTCTATGATGGAAGAATAACAAAATTGAGATATGTAGCAAACCTTTACAAGGACTTTTACAAGCAACCGATTGAAAAGGAGGTAAGAAAGTGAGTAGTAAGTCAGATAAGATTATTGATGAAATACAAAAAGATTACAACAACGCAAAAACGGAACTAATCCAGATACAAAGACTCTTTCAGTTTGCGTCTGGTGATCAGTGGAGAACTAAAAACTGGATGCCGATTGATGTAAAAGGACTTCCTAAAAGAGTGCATAACAAAATAATTGCATACATAAAAGCCCTAACATCTTACTTTATCCAAAACTATCCAGAGGTTAAACTTAACAACATTCCTGCGGAGTATAGAGTTGTTGAAACAGAAATAAACAGACTTTTGCAGATTCCATACAACGCAAACCAAATAGCAAAAGCAGTCGGTTTTTCTCTGATTGCTGGATACTCGGTTGTGCGAATGGGAATAACACAAAGGGGATTTAAAGTAGATTTTGTTTATCCATTTCAGTTCTACCCAGAAAACGGGTCTCTTGACTTACAAACCGCAAGATACGTTGTTGAGAGATATATAGCAAGAAATGACAGACCTCTCTTACCTATACCGACAAGCATATTCCAGCAATACTATAACTTGAACAAAGAAAAGTTCAGTATCTTTACCAAAATTCATTACAAAGAAAAAGATAAAATAAGGCTTGTTGTTTTAAAAAGCGATTACGGAGAACTGGTTGGAGATGTAAGAGGAGAAGTTGTTTTGGAAGAAGAACTTACAACGACAGTCTTCCCATACGCAGTTATAACTCAAGACCCGTTTATTGGAACTATATATGACTATCAACTGTCGGAGGTTTCTCAAGCCAGAGATACACAGGTTATGATTAACAAGATAGTATCTTACTCCGATATTGTTATGGGACTTGCTTCCTTGGGAATTGTTAAAGCAAGAAATATGCAACCAAACCAAATAGAACTCTACCCAGGTGTGATAATACCTATTCCAGAATACAGCGATATTGTGATAGACAGAGGAATTGGGCTTAATTTTAATTTCGAAGCATACAACATATCTTCTTCGCTTATTGACGACATATTTGGGATGAACGAAATTCTTCGTGGTGTTAGACCTGCTAACATATCATCTGGTGCAGGATTACAGCAAATGTATAACATTGCATTAAGCAGACTTCAGATTAAAGTTCCATCCTTCAGACAATTCTTTCAGACGCTTACAGAGTATATATCAGAAATCCTTGATGTCTTGGTTGAAAGGCAAGTTGTTAATATACAAGAAGATATTGCACTAAACTTTATGGAATACTCCCGCAACTACACACCAGACATAACACCAGTTTTCTCTGCTTTGAGAAGAGATGAAGAAATTGTTGATACCGTTATCAGATTTACCAACGCAGGAGTATTTCCACCACAAATAGCAATGAATGTAATTTTGGATAAATACAAGCACCTTTTCCTATCGAAAACTGAACTTTTGGTAGAAAAGGTGTCAGAGGCTTTAACAATTAACGCAGGCAAAATAATTAGCAAACTTATAGGTTTAAGCAATATTTCTATAGGAGGTCTAGCAATGGAAGGAACATTAGTTTTAAGCGAGGCAGACAAGAAGTTTCTTGCTGCCGTTGGGATAAACCCTGATGATGTCACACCTGATGTCTTAAAAATGGCAAAAGACATACTTGAAGACCCTGATATGAAACCACAAATACAGCAAATGATACAAGAACTGGTAGCAAAAGGATACCAGCAAACAGATGCACAAGCAATGGTAGTAGTCACCATAATAAAAAGCATTCTAGATAGTCTTAAAGGACAATCCACACCTCAACAACCCGCACAACAGCCAACACCACCACAGGGGTAGTGTATGGATGATGTTGTAAGAGAAGCCGTTGAGGAAGCAATAGCAACTTCAGTAGTAAAAGATAACAACGAAACAAAACAAGAGGGACTTGACAAACAGACTGAAATCGTTAATAATAATAGCAATATTGCTCTGCAGGGAGAAAGGGAGTTTCCAAAAGAAAACCAAAGTTTTCAACAAGAAACTGGTTTTCAAAAAGAAACTCCTTCTGAAAGCACTCCCTTGAATATTGCTCTAGACTACGAAAGTATAAAGAGGGTTGCTAAAGAGATTAGTATGGAAGAAAAGGATGTAGAAGATATTGTAAAGACACTCGGCGTGACTCCGAATGCTATATTAGAAGCAAGAAAACTCGTTAAGGACATAGACGAACTAAGTAGAAAAATAGTTGCTATGGACGTAGAAGTAAAACAGAAACCAAAGGAGAGTAATACGAAAAAGGCAACCCATATAAGAACTAGTTGGACAAACATTGCAGAGCAAATAAAAAAAGATAGAAAACTAGTGTAGGAGGTGCAATATGGCAACATTGCAAGATGTAGCCGATGCGTTAAACGGCTATATAAGGACATACGACCTTTATGGTAAGGTCGTTGAAGATGTGTGGAAGACCAGTGCTTTAAGCATAGTTCTGAGAAAAAACAAAAGGATTGTTGACGGTGGGGTTGAGTATGAGTTTAGAACCCGTCTAGCAACTCCAAACATACCAGTTCAGAGAGCAAGATACTACGATACTCTAACACCAGAAAGACTAGGTAACCCTATAGTTGGTAGAGTTCCTATAGGAATATTCCAGTATGTCGTATCTATCTCGCAAGACGAGATTGACGCAGTTAGAGGAGAAGCAGAAGTTATTGACCTTCTGACAGACAAGTTAAATGAACTTGAAAATCTAGCAAAAGACAGGATAGCAAGAGACTTGATATACGGAACTGGGCAAAAC